>DAHVXI010000005.1:0-36637 GCA_027356795.1 Chloroflexota bacterium
GGGTCTCTTAGTTGTCACCCTGAGCGCAGCGAAGGGTCTCCACGCACATGTGCAGAGATTCTTCGCTGCGCTCAGAATGACACGGCCGTGGCCTTGACGCTGCACTTTGTGGGTTTGGCACCGGAAGACTAAAAGGCCCTGCCTGCACGGGCACTTCGATTGCGATGGTGCGGTTGGTCGGGGTATAATCCCCCTCCGGATAGCCTGGAGAGGGCAACCGGGTTAAGCTGTTGAGCGAGAGAGCCATGCCGCAGAAGCAGAACGCCGGAAAGGACGAGCCGAGGCCGGAATCGGCGTCGTGCCACCAGGATAGGACCCCGCTGGAGTACGCCAGGCCGGACGTGGCGCGTGAGGACCGCAAGGGCGTGCCGGAGGTCATCATGGCGCAGAGCAAGCGCCACGAGGACGTTCTGGCCATAGTTCGGGAGTTCGTGGAGCGCACCGGCCGTGTCATAATCAGTCGGGTAGACGAGAACCTGCTGGTGAAGCTGCAGGCGGAGTTCTCAGACTACGCTTTCTCCGAGCACCATCCCTCTAAGATGGTAGTGGTCAAGCGCCACGATTATCAGACGCGTCGAGTGGGGGGCAAGGTGGGAGTCATCACTGCCGGGACCTCCGACGTGCCCGTGGCCGAGGAAGCCAGGATCGTGGCGGCCGAGATGGGCTGCGAGACCTACTCGGTGTACGACGTTGGGGTCGCAGGGATTCACCGGCTGTTCGAGCCTCTGAAGGCGCTGATGGAGGACTCAGCGGTGGACGTTCTGGTGGTGGCGGCCGGGATGGACGGCGCCCTGCCTTCGGTCGTTGCCGGGCTCGTAGACGTGCCCGTTATTGGGCTGCCCACGTCGGTGGGCTACGGACTTGGCGGCCAGGGCACCGCGGCCTTGATGTCCATGCTGCAGACCTGTTCCCCTGGGCTGACGGTGGTGAACATAGATAACGGTGTTGGAGCTGGCGCGACTGCAGGGTTGATTGCGAATCGCGCGGCGAGAGCGCGAGACTCCCGGTAACCGTCGTCCGTTCGGCGTCGAATGGAGCCGGGCGCTCACGAAGGAGTTTGACTTATGTATCGAGTTGTCTCCCGCGAGGATCTTGCCCCCCGTATCCACCTCTTCCGCGTTGCCGCCCCGTTCGTGGCCCGCAAGGCTCTGGCCGGCCAGTTCATCATTCTACGGATCGACGAGGCCGGCGAGCGAATCCCCCTCACCATCGCAGACTACGACCGAAAGGAAGCCACGGTGACCGTGGTCTTCATGGAGGTGGGCAAGACCAGCACCAAGCTGGCTGCTCTGCGGGCCGGAGATAGCCTCCAGACCTTCGTGGGCCCCCTGGGGATACCGACGGAGGTCGAGCAGTTCGGAACCGTGTGCTGTGTGGGGGGAGGCTTCGGCACAGCGACTATATATCCCATCGCCCGGGCGATGAAGGAAGCGGGGAACAGGGTAATCTCCATCATTGGTTTCCGCAACAAGGATCTTCGGTTCTGGGAAGAGAAGATGCGTGCGGTGAGCGACGAGGTCATCGTCACGACCGACGATGGAACCTACGGTCGCAAGGGGCTGGTGACCGAGCCGCTGAAGGAGCTGTGCGAGGCGGGGAAGATCGACCGGACGGTGGCGATCGGCCCCATTCCGATGATGAAGTTCGTCTCCAGGACCACCGAACCCTTCAAGGTGCCTACCGTCGTGAGCCTCAACCCGGTGATGGTGGATGGGACCGGGATGTGCGGGGCCTGCAGGGTTTCGGTCGGCGGGGTCACCCGGTTCGTGTGCGTGGACGGCCCCGACTTCGACGGACATCAGGTCAACTGGGATGAGCTAGCAGCCCGCAACCAGATCTATCGCGAGAACGAGAAGCTGGCCATGGAGCTGTGGCAGTGCTCCAACTGCGCCAGCGAGCGGCAGGAGAAGGAGGTGCGGGTCTGATGGCCAAGCTCGATCTCAATCGACAGCCCATGCCCGCGCAAGACCCCGAGGAGAGAAGTCGCAACTTCAACGAGGTAGCCCTTGGATACCGGCAGGAGCAGGCCTTTTCCGAGGCCCAGCGCTGTCTTCAGTGCAAGAACCACCCCTGCACCGAGGGCTGTCCCGTAAACGTAGATATCCCCGAGTTCGTCGCCGCCCTCAGGTCCGGCGACCTGGCCGCGGCCGTGGTGGCGTTGAAGCGAAAGAACAACCTGCCGGCCATCTGCGGCCGCGTGTGCCCCCAGGAAACCCAGTGCGAGTCCAGGTGCCTGGTGGGCAAGAAGGGTGCGCCCCTCGCCATCGGCCGGATGGAGCGCTTCGTGGCCGATTGGGCGCTGGCCCAGAACGGCAAGAACGGAAAAGGCGGGGTAGATCCCAGCTCGTTGCCTCTCCCCGGCTGCGGTAGTGTGGCGGTGATCGGTGCCGGGCCGGCGGGGCTGACGGCGGCGGGCGATCTGGCCAGGATGGGCCACAAGGTCACCGTCTTCGAGGCGCTGCACGTCCCCGGAGGGGTGCTGAGCTACGGCATCCCCGAGTTCCGCTTGCCCAAGCACGTCGTCAAGGCGGAGGTGGAGTACGTCAAGTCGCTGGGGGTCGAGATCCTCTGCGACATGGTGTGCGGGAAGGCCTTCACCGTGGACGAGCTGTTGGAGGAGTTTGGCTACGATGCCGTCTTTCTGGGCACCGGCGCCGGACTTCCCAGCTTCATGGGGATCCCCGGTGAGAACTCCAATGGCGTGTACTCGGCCAACGAGTTCCTGACCCGCAGCAATCTGATGAAGGCCTACCTCTTCCCGGACTACGATACCCCCATCATTCGGGGCAATCGGGTGGCCGTAGTGGGCGGCGGCAACGTGGCCATGGACTCCGTCCGCACGGCGAAGCGATTGGGGGCGAAGTTGGCCGCCATCGTCTACCGGCGCTCGCTAGACGAGATGCCGGCCCGGCGTGAAGAGGTGGAGCATGCCGAGGAGGAGGGGATCGAGTTCCACCTCTTGACCAACCCCATCCGCATCCTGGCGGACGAGGGCAACTGGGTGCGGGGCCTCGAGTGCCAGAAGATGGAGCTGGGCGAGCCCGATGCCTCCGGCCGGCGGCGCCCGGCACCCATAGCGGGCTCCGAGTACGTCCTGGAGGTCGACACGGTGATCATGGCCATCGGGACCAGCCCGAACCCCCTGGTTCCGCGCAGCACGCCGGGGCTGGAGGTGAGCCGCCACGGCACCGTGGTGGCCGACCCGGTCAGCGGGAAGACCACCAAGGAGGGTGTCTACGCCGGTGGGGACGCAGTGACCGGCGCGGCTACCGTTATCGAGGCGATGGGCGCCGGCAAGCGTTCGGCCGCGGCCATCGACGAGTACGTGCGCGCGAAGGTCGCGGCACTCGGCTAAGAGTATCCTGTAGGGGCGACCACCAGGTCGCCCCTACCCTTTTCTCACGATTCCCCCCAGGAGGCGCACTGCGCGCTTCCACCTACCACTCCTCTGAGGGTGCAAGATGGCAGGATCTAAAGTAGGTCCGGGCGGCGCGAAGACCTTTGCCCTCGTCGGGCAAACCCTTCCCACAGCGTACCGTAGCAGAACGGCGGTAGTGGTGGACGGCCGAGAGATCCTGGCCGAGGCCAAGCAGAGCATCCTGACGGTGTGTCGAGAGAACGGGATCCACATCCCCACGTTGTGCGACGATCCCCAGCTGAAACCCCATGGGTCCTGCGGGACGTGTGTGGTGGAAGTGCGGGGCTACGGTCTGGTGACCGCCTGCACCACCCCCGTGGCCGATGGGATGGTGATCGAGACCGCCAGCGAAAGGGTCGTCAACGCTCGGAAGCAGCGGCTCAACGACCTCCTGGGCGACCACTACGGGGACTGTGTGGCACCCTGCCAGAGGGCCTGCCCTGCCGACATCGACGTTCAGGGCTACCTGGCCCTCATCGCTCGAGGCGCCTACAGGGAGGCGGTAGAGCTGATCGGGGAGAAGCTTCCCCTGCCGGCCATCATCGGCCGCATCTGCCCCCACTTCTGCGAGCAGGCATGCCGGCGCAATCTGATCGACAAGCCCGTGGCCATCTGCACCGCCAAGCGGTTTGTGGCCGACTACGAGGCGGCTCATCCCGATGGATCGGCCCCCGCCGTCGCACCCAGGACCGGTTTTCGTGTGGCCATCGTGGGCGCCGGCCCCGCCGGCCTCTCCGCGGCCTACTACCTGGCCCTGAAGGGGCACGAGGTCGTGATCCTGGAGGCCCTCCCCAAGCCCGGCGGCATGCTCCGCTACGGGATACCGGACTACCGGCTCCCTCAGGAGGTTCTCGATCGGGAGGTGGCCCGCATCACCGACCTGGGCGTGAGGATCGAGGTCAACCGGCGGCTGGGCAAGGACTTCACGGTCCAGGGCCTGCTGGACGAGGGGTTCCACGCCGTCTTCCTGGCCATCGGCGCCCATCAGAGCACCAAGATGCAGGTGCCGGGCGAGGATATGAAGGGTGTCCTGCCGGGCATCGAGTTCCTGCGAGCCGTGGCGGCGGGGAAAGCCGTGGAGTTGGGTGACCGGGTGGCGGTGGTAGGCGGGGGCAACACCGCCATCGACGCCGCTCGCACCGCCGTTCGCCTCGGCGCTCGTGACGTGACCATCGTCTATCGCCGCTCCAGGGCGGAGATGCCTGCCTCCCCATGGGAGATCGAGGAGGCCGAGGAAGAGGGGGTCAGGATAAAGTTCCTGGCGGCGCCGGTGAGGATCCTGGAGGGCGACGGCAGGGCCGTGGGGCTGGAATGCATTCAGATGGCGTTGGGCGAGCCCGACTCCAGCGGCCGCCGCCGGCCCGAGCCGGTGGGCGGCTCCGAGTTTGTCCTGCCCGTGGACACGGTTATAGCGGCCATCGGCCAGCGTCCCGAGCCGTCGCCCCTGGCCGGCGAGACGGAGTTGCGCACGGAGCGGGGCGGCACCATCGTCGTGGAGTCCGACGGCTGGCGAACGGACATGAAGGGCGTCTTCGCCGGTGGAGACTGCGTATCCGGGGCAGCCACGGCGGTGGAGGCGATCGCTGCGGGCCGGAAGGCCGCCGCCTCCATCGACGGCTACGTGAAGGGTGAGACGCCGGCAGAGGTCGGCGAGCCTTACTTCCATCGAAGGGGTGAGCTGAGGGAGCTGGCGGGGAAGTTCGAGTTCGCCCAGGCCGAGCAGAAGCCGCGGGAGCAGATGCCCAAGATCCCCCTGGACGTGCGGCTGAGAGGCTTCCAGGAGATCGAGCTGGGCTTCAGCGAGGAGGCGATCCGTCGGGAGGCCGGCCGCTGTTTGGAGTGCGGCTGCAAGGCCCACTTCGACTGCGACCTGCGGGATTCGGCTGCCGAGTACCAGGTTGCCCCTCCGCCCTTCAGGGCGGATCGACAGCTCTATCCCCTGGACAGATCTCATCCCTTCATCGAGCGAGATCCCAACAAGTGCATCGCCTGCGCCCGATGCGATCGGGTCTGCAGCACCGTGCGGGGGGTGGGTGCCCTCGGGTTCGTCTATCGCGTGGCAACGGCGGCCGGGCCCAGCGGTTCGCTGATGGACACCACCTGCGAGTCCTGCGGCAGCTGCGTGGAGAGCTGTCCGGTCGGCGCGTTGGTGGCCAAGAAGGAGCTGCACCCCGCCCGAGAGGTGAAGACCGTCTGCACCTACTGCGGCGTCGGCTGCGAGCTCTACCTGGGCGTTCGAGGCGACGCCATCGTCAGCGTTCGAGGGGATGCCGATAGTCCGGTCAACCGGGGCAACCTCTGCGTCAAGGGTCGCTTCGGCTACGAGTTCGTCAACTCGCCCGATCGTCTGACCACACCCTTGATCAAGAAGAACGGACAGTTCGTGGAGGCCAGCTGGGAGGAAGCCCTGGAACTGGTGGCGAGGGAGTTCAGCCGGTACCGGGGAGACCAGTTCGCCACCATCTCATCGGCCAAGTGCACCAACGAGGAGAACTACCTGATCCAGAAGTTTACACGGGGGGTGATGGGCACAAACAGCATAGACCATTGTGCCCGTACTTGACACGCCCCCACCGTGGCCGGTCTGGCCACAGCGTTCGGCAGCGGTGCCATGACCAATCCCATCAACGAGATTGGGGATGCCGCCTGCATCCTGGCCATAGGCACCAACACCACCGTCGGGCACCCCGTCATCGGGCTGGAGGTCAAGCGAGCGGTGCGGAACGGGGCAAAGCTGATCGTCGCCAACCCGCGCCGGATCGACCTTTGCCGCTTTGCCGATCTCTGGCTCCAGCATCGCGCCGGCACCGACGTCGCGCTGCTTATGGGAATGGCCCGAGTGATCGTGGACGAGGGGCTGCTGGATCCCGACTTCGTGCTGGAGCGGACATCCGGCTTCGAGGCCTTCCGGGAGTCCCTCGAGGCCTTCGATCTGGAGTCGGTGGAGCGGATCACGGGTGTGCCTCGCGACAAGATCGTCGCGGCTGCCAGGATGTACGCTATCCACAAGCCTGCATCGCTCCTGTACGCCATGGGCATCACCCAGCACACCCACGGCACCGACAACGTCCTGGCCACCGCCAATCTGGCCATGCTCACCGGGAACGTCGGGAAGCCCTCGTCGGGGGTCAATCCCCTGAGGGGTCAGAGCAACGTTCAGGGGGCCTGCGACATGGGCGCCCTGCCCGACGTCTACACGGGCTATCAGAAGGTGAGCAACCCGGCCCTCCGGCAGAAGTTCGAGAGCGGTTGGGATACCGATCTGCCCGCGACGCCGGGACTGACCCTGACGGAGATCTTCGACGCCGCTCACCACGGGAAGGTCAAGGCCGTCTACCTGGTGGGCGAGAACCCGGTGCTCACCGACGCCGACATAGGGCACGTGGAGGAGGCGCTCGAGAAGCTGGAGTTCCTGGTGGTGCAGGACATCTTCCTCACCGAGACCGCGCGCATGGCGGACGTGGTGCTGCCCGCAGCCAGCTTCGCCGAGAAGGAGGGGACCTTCACCAACACCGAGCGGCGGGTCCAGAGGGTTCGGAGGGCGCTGGAGCCGGTGGGCGACTCCCGACCCGACTGGTCGATCGTCTGCGAGATCGCCGGGAGGATGGGCGCCAAGGGCTTCGACTTCGAGAGTCCGGCCCAGGTCATGGCGGAGATCGCCGCCCTCACTCCCAGCTACGCGGGCATATCCCACGAGCGGCTGGAGAAGGGGGGGATCCCCTGGCCGTGCCCCAACCCGACTCATCCGGGCAAGGCTACCCTGCACCGGGAGGAGTTCCTCACCCCCGACGGCAGGGGACGCTTCGCGGCCCTGAAGTACCGTGCATCCGCGGAGCTTCCCGACGAGCGGTATCCGCTGCTGCTCACCACCGAGCGCAGCCTCTACCACTACCATTCCGGGAGCATGACCCGCAAGGTGAAGGGCCTCAATCAGCTGAGGCAGGAGGAGTTGGTGGAGGTCAACCCCCGGGACGCCGAGAAGCTGGGGGTTGCCGATGGCGACACCGTGCGGGTGGTCTCCCGCCGGGGCGAGGTGACTACCCGGGCCAAGGTGACGTGGGACTCGCCGCCCGGCACCGTCTCCATGACCTTCCACTTCGCCGAGAGCCCTACCAACCGGCTCACCAACCCCGCCCTGGATCCGGTCGCCAAGATCCCGGAGCTCAAGGTGGCGGCGGTACGGATAGAGAAGGCCTAGGCACGCCGTCGTCATCGGACCGAGCAGAACGTTCACCACCAAGACACGAAGACACTAAGGTACACTAAGGGAATCCTGATGTGGTAGGATGCCCAGCGGCTCCAGGTGTCTTCGTGTCTTCGTGGTTAACGTGCCCTGAAACGCCTGATAGAATCGAATGGACTATAACGAAGCTCTGAGCTGGATCATGTCTTTCTGGGAACCGACTCGGCCGAAGGGGGAGGAGAAGGCGCTTCGTCCCCTGAAGGTGCCGCGAATGCGGGCGCTGCTGAGCCGCCTGGACTCCCCCCACCGGAAGTACCCCTCCATATCGGTCGCCGGCACCAAGGGAAAGGGCTCCACGGCCGCCTTCATCGCCGAGGGCTTGAGGGCAGCGGGGTACCGGGTGGGCCGCTACACCCAGCCCCACCTGATCGATTGGTGCGAACGCAGCTGGGTGGATGGACGGCAGATCGGACCGGAAGAGGTAGCCGCGCTGGCGGAGCGGATCAGACCCGACGTGGACGCCCTGCACGCGGGAACGAGGGATCTGGGAGGACTCACCACCTACGAGGTGGGCACCGCCCTCACCCTGTGCTACTTTGCCGAGCAACAGGTGGACGTCGCCGTGCTGGAGATCGGGGTCGGGGGCCGTCTGGATGCCCTCAACGCGGTGGACCCGATCCTCTCGGTGGTTACCTCCATCAGCCTGGATCACACCGACGTGCTGGGGGGCACCCTGGGGGAGATCGCCGCGGAGAAAGCGGGGATCTTCCGCTGGGATGGCATGGCGGTGTCCTCGCCCCAGCAGCCCGAGGCGATGGAGGTGCTGCGGCGAGTAGCCATCGAGACGGGAGCGCGACTTTACGAGATCGGGCGCGACTGGCGATGGACGAAGGGGTCCGGGCCGGGCGCTATCGACGTTCGCGGACCCTTCGGAAGCCTGGAAGGGCTGTGGGTGGCCCTGCTGGGGGATCACCAGAAAGACAACGCAACTACCGCCGTGGCCGCGCTGCAGCTGCTGGGTGAGCAGGGTTTCCGCGTCGATGCGGAGGCCATCCGCCGGGGCCTGGCCGAGGTGGAATGGCCCGGCCGGATCCAGTTGATCCGTGGAGATCCGGCAGTGGTGGTGGACGCGGCCCACAACGGAGACTCCGTCCGCCGGTTGATGGAGACCCTCCGCCAGGAGTTCCGGTACGAGCGGCTGATCCTGGTTTTCGGGGCCAGCGGTGACAAGGACATCGCCGGGATGGCCGCGATCCTGGGTCCGGCGGCCGAGCGAGCGATCCTGACCGGTTCGGGGCATCGCAGGGCCGCCGACCTGGAGTTGCTGTCCCAGGAGATGGGGCGTTACACTGAGGTGGAGGCGATCGCCGACCCCGCGGCCGCCTTCCAGCGAGCGCTGGAATTGGCGTCGCGGGAAGACCTGGTGCTGGTGGCCGGCTCCGTGTTCCTGGCCGGCAAGGCGATCGAGCTGTTGGGAACGAAGAGATGATCGTCTATTTTGATTGTTACAGCGGCATCAGCGGAGACATGACCCTCGGGGCTCTGGTGGATGCCGGGGTGGATCCCGAAGCCCTGCGAGCCGAGGTGGCGAAGCTGGGGCTCGCCGGTTACGAGCTGCGCTTCGATCGGGTGGAGCGGCAGGGGATCAGCGGGACCCACGCCGTGGTGGCGCTGGATTCTTCGATCCCCCAACCCCACCGCCACCTGTCGGACCTGGTGGCCATCCTGGACCGCTCCTCCCTGTCCCCCTCGGTGCGGGACAGGGCCAAGGCCATCTTCAGCACCCTGGCCGAGGCTGAGGCCAAGGTCCACGGGGTCCCGGTGGATCACGTCCACTTCCACGAGGTGGGGGCCGTGGATGCCCTGGTGGACGTCGTGGGGGCCGTCGCCGGGCTGGAGCTGCTGGGCGTCCAGGAGGTCTTCGCCTCGCCACTGCCCACGGGCAAAGGCACGGTCAAGACGGCCCACGGTCTCCTGCCGGTTCCCGCCCCCGCCACCATGGAGATCCTGGCTGGGGTTGGGGCCCCCTTGAGGCCGCTGGACGTGGAGGCGGAGTTGGTGACGCCCACGGGCGCAGCTATCCTGGCGACACTGGCCACCTTCCGCCAACCCGACATGCGGCTCCGCGCCGTCGGCTATGGCTTCGGCACCAAGCAGCTACCCTGGGCCAACGCCCTGCGGCTGTGGGTGGGGGAGCCGGCGGAATCCCGGGAGCCGGGGGAGACCTCCCTCATCGAGGCAAACCTGGACGACATGACCGCCGAGGCCCTCGGGTTTGCCATGGAGAGACTGTTTGCGGCGGGTGCCCTGGACGTTTTCTTCACGCCGATCCAGATGAAGAAGAACCGCCCTGCCGTGATGCTCAGCGTGATATCGCCCCTGGATCGAGAGCGAGAGATGGCCTCCATGGTGCTCAGGGAGACCACCACCCTGGGGGTTCGCATCAGCCGCACCGGCAGAGTCACAGCCGAGCGCCGGGTCGAGACGGTGGATACCCCGCTGGGACCCATTCGGGTCAAGGTGAAATCCTTCGAGGGTAAGGTCAGCTGCTCCCCGGAGTACGAGGACTGCGCCAGGATAGCGCGCGAGAGAGGTCTGAGCTTCCTGGAGGTGATGCGGGTCGCCGTCGAGAGCTGCACCCTTTGACATCCCTCCACGTCTGGAGTATAACTTACTTCCAGTAGAAGTTGTGGAGTGTGGATAATGGGGTTTCCCATCGGCACTTCCACCGGCATCCCTCCCCCCCTTTGCCCTCCTGTACCCTGATCCACCTTATCGCTCCTCACTGTCGACTGCGGAGTGATTGAGCCGACAGCTTTTGCACCGCCGAGCGAAGTGACGTTGCTTCACCAGTGAAAGTCGTGGCCGTGATGGCCAGCGGCGCGCAGGGACGATGGACGTGCCCGGCTTTCAGAGAAAGTAGGTGATGGGTGTGCAAGCAGCGGCCGATCCGATTGACGATCTGCTCGCGCGATACAGTGGCCAACCGGGGGCTTTGATACCGCTCCTGCAGCAGGTGCAAGGGCGGTACGGCTATCTCAAGGCCTGTCACATCGAAGAGATCGCGCGTTTCCTCAAGCTGTCCCCCAGCGAGGTATTCGGGATCCTCACCTTCTACGCCCAGTTTCGACTCACTCCGCCGGGCCGAACCCACGTTCGAGTCTGCCAGGGGACCGCCTGCCACGTCCGTGGCGGCAAGAGGATCCTGCAGGAGCTGGAGACCGTCCTGAACGTTCGGGCCGGCAGCACCTCGGAGGATTTCGAGTACTCCCTGGAGAAGATCGCCTGCTTCGGGGCCTGCAGCCTGGCACCCGTGGTGGTGGCAGGAGGCAGCGTGTACGGCCGGATGACCCCACAGAAGGTGAAGAAGCTGTTCGGCCGTGCCGAGAGCCGCGCCTCGACGGTTGAGAGGCTCGAGGCCGGGGAGCTGGGGGGTGATTGATGGACGAGACCGAGAAGGCGGACGCCCCCATCGGCCGTAGCCAAAGCCCGGTAGTGGCCGGCGGCTCTGCCGGCCAGACTGAGGGCGGACAGAGCTACCCTCCCCCGCTCGGTGAAGACCCGGCTACCGTATCCCCTTTCGCTGATCTGCAGGCCGAGGCTCGGCTCCAGTGGGAGCAGTTGAAGCGGGGCCCGAGGCCACGCATCATCCTGGGCATGGGCACCTGCGGCATAGCCGCGGGCGCCAATCAGATCCAGGAGGTGGTGAAGGAGAGCCTGGCTCAGCAGGGCGTCGAGGCCGGCATCGAGGCCGTGGGCTGCATAGGTGTGTGCTACGCGGAGCCGCTGATGGACGTGGTGATGCCGGGCGAGCCTCGCGTCTGCTACGGCTTCGTCACGGCGAGGGCCGCGGAATGGGTCGTCGTGAGCCACCTGGTGGGGGGTAGGCCGGTCGCGGAGCTGGCGATGGCTGTGATCGACGGGGAGTCGGTGGAAGGCATCCCCCGCTTCGAGGATCTGCCGGTAATGAGGGGCCAGAAGAGGGTTGCCCTGAGACACTGCGGCCTCATCGACCCCACCAGTATCCATCAGTACGTTGCCAACGACGGATACTCCGCGCTGCATCGCGCCTTGATTGAGATGACGCCGGAGCAGGTGATCGACGAGATCAAGCAGTCGGGCCTGCGAGGGCGGGGCGGGGCGGGTTTTCCTACGGGCGTCAAGTGGGAGTTCTGCCGGAACGCCTCCGGTTCCCCCAAGTACATGATCTGCAACGGCGACGAGGGAGACCCCGGCGCCTTCATGGATCGGAGCGTCCTGGAGGGGGATCCTCACACCGTGTTGGAGGGGATGACCATCGCGGCCTACGCCATCGGCGCCGGTGAGGGCTACCTCTACGTCCGGGCGGAGTATCCGCTCGCCATCCAGCGGCTGCGAACGGCCATCGCCGAGGCCGAACGGTACGGCTTGCTGGGCGATCGCATCATGGGTTCGGACTTTTCCTTTCACGTGAAGATCAAGGAAGGAGCCGGCGCCTTCGTCTGTGGCGAGGAGACCGCCCTCATCGCCTCCATCGAGGGCAAACGGGGGATGCCCCGCCAGCGTCCGCCTTTCCCCGCCCAGTCGGGCCTGTGGGGCAAGCCCACCACCATCAACAACGTCGAGACCCTCGCCACCGTGCCGGCGGTCCTGCTGCGGGGCCCCGATTGGTACGCCGGCATGGGGACGGGGAAGAGCAAGGGGACCAAGACCTTCGCCCTGGCCGGCAAGGTGAAGCAACCGGGCTTGATCGAGGTGCCCCTCGGCATAACCCTCTGGGAGGTGGTGTTCGACATCGGGGGAGGCATCGCCGACGACAAGGAGTTCAAGGCGGCGCAAACCGGTGGCCCCTCGGGCGGTTGCATACCTGCCACCGCTTTGGATCTGCCCATGGACTTCGAGAACCTGACTCGGGTCGGGAGCATCATGGGGAGCGGCGGGCTGGTGGTGATGGACGAGAACACCTGTATGGTGGACGTGGCCCGCTTCTTCCTCTCCTTTACCCAGAACGAGTCCTGCGGCAAGTGCACCCCCTGCCGGCTGGGCACCAAGCAGATGCTGGACACCCTGGTCAGGATCACCGAGGGGAAGGGAGAGCCGGAGGATCTGGATCGACTGTTGCAGCTGGGTGACGCCGTCAGGGCAGGGTCCCTCTGTGCCCTGGGCGGGACGGCTCCCAATCCCGTGGTTAGCACCCTCCGCTACTTCCGGCACGAGTACGAGGCCCACGTGGTCGATAAGAGGTGCCCGGCCGGCGTTTGCACCGCCCTTCTCCACTTCGAGATCGATCCGCAGAAGTGCACCGGGTGCATGCTGTGCGCCAGGAACTGCGCGGCAGAGGCCATCAGCGGGACCAAGCGGGAGCCGCACTCCATCGACCAGCAGAAGTGCATCAAGTGTGGCTCCTGTTACGAAGTGTGCAAGTTCGCCGCCGTCTTGAAGTCGTGAGGAGGACCGGCCTTGTCTACCATCAGCTTGAGCGTAGATGGCCAACCGATTGAGGCTCGGCCGGGCATGACGGTGCTGGAGGCCGCTCTGGGGGCGGGCATTTACGTTCCCAACCTGTGCGCCGACCCCGACTTGCGGCCCTACGGTGCCTGCCGGCTGTGCATCGTGGAGATCGAAGGGGTGCGAGGCTTGCCGGCCTCCTGCACCATCCCCGTGGCCGATGGGATGAAGGTGCGGACCGAGACGCCCCTGGTGGAGATGACCCGCCGCACGGTGGTGGAGCTCTTGCTGGCCGACCACCCGGACGATTGCCTCACCTGCCCGAAAAACAACCGCTGTGCCCTGCAAACGGCGGCTGCATACGTGGGGGTGCGGGAGAAGAGGTTCCCCAGGACCACCAGGGTCCTGCCGGTTGACGGCTCCAACCCCTTCTTCACCTACGACATGAACAAATGCGTCCTGTGCGGCAAGTGCGTGCGGGTGTGCGACGAGCTGCAGGGGCTGGGGGCCATCAGTTTCGTGAACAGGGGCTACTCCACCAGGATCGGCACCTTCATGGGCCGGCCGATGATCGACTCACAGTGCGAAAGCTGCGGCCAATGCGAGGCCAAGTGCCCGGTGGGGGCCATCACGGTGAAGGGCCACCAACAGCTCACCCGCAGGGTGGAAACCGTCTGCCCGTACTGCGGCGTGGGGTGCGGCCTGCAGCTCCAGCTGCGCGGCTCCAGGGTGATTGGGGCCGAGGGGGACCGGGAGAGCCCGGTGAGCCACGGCTCCCTCTGCGTGAAGGGTCGCTTCGGTATGGATTTCATCCACCACCCCGACCGCCTCGCCAGGCCGCTGGTCAGGAAAGAGGGTCAGTTGGTGGAGACCGGCTGGGAGGAGGCGCTGGAGATCGTCTCCTCGAGGCTGGCGGAGTATGCCCGGCCGGCGAACGACGGAGCTGCACCTTTCGCTGCCCTGGCCTCCGCTAAGTGCACCAACGAGGAGAACTACCTGCTGCAGAAGTTCACGAGGGGGGTGATGGGCACCAACTCCATAGACCATTGTGCCCGGGTTTGACACAGCCCCACGGTGGCCGGTCTGGCCACCAGCTTCGGCAGCGGCGCCATGACCAACAGCATCGGCGAGATCCAGGACGCAGCTTGCCTTCTGGTCATCGGCAGCAACATCACAGAAGCCCACCCGGTCATCGGCCTTCAGGTTCGGAAGGCCGTCAGGCAGAAGGGTGCCAGGCTGATCGTCGCCAATCCCAAGGAGATAGAGCTGTGCCGGATCGCCGATCTCTGGCTTCGGCTGCGACCCGGCACCGACCTGGCGCTCCTGAACGGGCTCGCCCACGTGATCCTGCGGGAGGGGCTGCAGGATGCTGCCTTCATCGAGGAGCGGACAGAGGGGTTCGAGGAGTGGGGGGAGTCCATCGGGAGGTACACCCCGGAGTTGGTTAGCGGGATCACCGGGGTGCCGCCCGAGCAGATCGAGATGGCGGCCAGGGTGTACGCCACCGCCGGCGGACGCGCCGGTGGCGCTTCGAGCATCCTATACACCATGGGCATCACCCAGCATACGACGGGGACCGACAACGTCAAGGCCGTCGCCAACCTGGCGATGCTGACCGGGAACGTGGGGAAACCTTCATCAGGGGTCAACCCCCTGCGGGGCCAGAGCAACGTCCAGGGGGCCTGCGACATGGGCGCCCTGCCCGACGTATACACCGGCTACCAGAGGGTGGCTCAGGAGAGCGCGAGGGACAAGTTCGAGACGGCCTGGGGTTGCCGGTTGCCCTCGGAGCCGGGCAAGACCATGCCGGAGATGGTGGCGGCCATCGAGGCGGGACAGATCAAGGCGATGTACATCGTGGGGGAGAACCCGCTCCTCTCGGATCCCGACATCAACCACCTGAAGCACGCCCTGGAGTCGCTGGAGCTGCTGGTGGTCCAGGACATCTTCCTGACGGAGACGGCCAGACTGGCCGATGTGGTCCTTCCCGGCAGCTCCTTCGCCGAGAAGGACGGCACCTTCACCAACACCGAGCGGCGGGTGCAGCGGGTGCGGAGGGCCGTAGCTCCGATCGGGGAGTCGCGGCCCGACTGGCAGCTCGTCCAGGAGGTGGCTCGCCGGACAGCGCAGAAGATCGGTGGGGCAACCGGGCAGCTGGCCGACGGCTTCCGGCAGCCTGGACCCGCGGAGATCATGGCGGAGGTTGCCGGCCTCACCCCCGCCTATGCCGGCATCAGCTTCGAACGATTGGAGAAGGGTGGGCT
The DNA here is from genome assembly GCA_027356795.1 of Chloroflexota bacterium. Classification (GTDB taxonomy): domain Bacteria; phylum Chloroflexota; class UBA6077; order UBA6077; family UBA6077; genus JAJYNT01. Next base: position 15,293 of record DAHVXI010000005.1, read on the forward strand.
CCAGTGGCCGGTGCCGGCAGCCGATCACCCCGGGACGCCAATCCTTCACGTCGGGAAGTTCGTTCGGGGCAGGGGGCTGTTCTCGCCGGTGGAGTACCTGAGGGCGGCCGAATTGCCGGACGAAGAGTATCCGCTGTTGCTCACTACCGGCCGGAGGCTGTACCATTACCACACCGGCACCATGACCCGTAGGGTGAAGGGGTTGAACGCCCTCGTGGATCGGGAGTACGTCCAGATCCACCCAACCGACGCCGCTAGACTGGGTGTGGCCGACGGCGAGCCGGTGAGGGTGTCCTCCCGCCGAGGCCGGACCGAGGGCACGGCGGAGGTGACCACTGTGGTGCCGGAGGGCGTGATCTTCATGGACTTCCACTTCGGCGAGTCCCCGGCCAACGCCCTGACCACTTCGGCCCACGACCCCGTGGCCAAGATCGCCGAGCTGAAGGTGTGCGCCGTCAAGGTGGAGAGAGCGAGCGGTTAAGGCAGGCTCTCCGTTGTCGTCGGTTCTGGATTCGGCGGGGGCTGGTCGTCCGTGACCGGCCCCCGCTCCAATGACGGAGCTTCTCCGATGAAAGCGCTCATTCTGGCGGCGGGTGGGGGAACCAGGCTTCGCCCCCTCACCCTGACCTGTCCCAAGCCCATGCTTCCGGTGGCTGGGACACCCCTGCTGGTCTACCTCGTCCGCTGGCTGCGCGGTCTGGAGATAACTGAGATCGCCATCAACCTCCACCACCTGCCCGAGGCGATCACCGACTACGTGGGCGATGGCAGCCGCTTCGGCGTCGTGGTAACCTACTCGCGCGAGGATCCGATCCTGGGATCGGCCGGTGCCGCCAAGAAGCTGGAAGGGTTCTTCGATTCCACCTTCCTGGTGGTGTACGGGGACATGCTGCTGGACGTGGATCTGGCGCCCCTGGTAGACCTCCACCGGCGCAGCGGGGCAGAGCTGACGACCGGATTGATGTACACCGAGGACCCTGCATCCAAGGGGATCGCGCAGCTTGATGCTGCCGGCAGGGTGGTGCGCTTCGTCGAGAAGCCGAAGCCGGGGGAGATAGCGGGCAACCTCGCCGCTGCCGGGGTGTACCTGGTGGAGCCTTCCGTCCTGCGGAGGGTGCCGCCGGGGGTCTACTACGACTTCGGCCACGATCTGGTTCCCCGGCTGTTGGCGGAGGGAAGCCTGGTGTTCGGCCGATTGCTGGAGGGGTACCTGCTGGACATCGGCACTCCGGAGAGTTACCGTCGGGCCCAGGAGGACGTTGTTCGGCTGGGACGGTATTGGGCGCCGTAGGGGTGGGTGTGTTGGCCAGGTTGGGGTTGTCTTGGGTCGCCGGCTCCTACGGCCACATTGAACGGTGAAGACCGGAGGGACTCGACCATTGGGTGAAGTTGAGGAAACAAGGTCGGGTGGCGGGAAGGGGCGCACCAGACTGTTGGTGGGGATCGCCGTCAGCGGCGTGTGCCTGGTGCTGCTGCTGTGGAACGTGGACTGGGGCCGCTTCTGGGGTGCCCTGGAGAGGGCCGACTACTGGTGGCTGATCCCCGCCGTGGCCACCGTCGGGATCGACGTGTGGATCAAGGTGCTCAAGTGGCAGATGCTGCTTCTCCCCGTCGGCAAGGTCTCCCGGACCAACCTGCTCTACAGCACGGCGGTGGGCTACCTGGTGAACACGGTGCTCCCGGGAAGGCTGGGGGAGCTGGCCAGGACCTACATGCTGGCCAGGATCGAGCGGGTGAGCCCCGTTGCCGTCCTCTCGACGGTGGCCCTGGACCGGATCCTGGACGTGGTAGGCGTGGCGGTGCTGCTGGCGGTGGTCCTTCCCACAACCGACCTGCCTGCCTGGATCGCTGAATCCGGGCTGCTGGTGGGTGCGGGGGGGCTGGGCCTGCTGCTGCTCTGCATCCTGCTGGCCTACCCGCGCTGGCGGGGCCTGTTCATGAGGCTGCTGGCCGGCTCTCCGCGGTTCTCCGGCAAGAAGCTGCTTGAGAAGTGGGCGGAGGCCCTCTGCCTGGGGTTGGAAGGGCTGAAGGGGGCGGGGGCACTGGCCCGCATCGCGGTCGCCACCGCCGCCATTTGGCTGGTGACTGTTGGCACTGCCTACCTGACCATGCTGGCCTTCCACATCCAGGCTCCGCTCTGGGCGGCCGCTCTGGTGGTGGCGATAACCAACCTGGGGATGGTGGTGCCCTCCTCACCCGGCTACGTTGGGGTGTACCACTACCTGGTGGTGCTGGCCCTGAGCGCCTTCGGCGTCGAGAAGGAGCTGGCGCTGGGCTTCGCCGTCGTATTCCACCTCGCGTGGCTGCTGCCGGTCTGTCTGCTGGGGGTTTTTGGCCTCTGGCGGCGTGGCCTCAGCCTGATGGGTTGGAGAGAGCTCGACCCCGCGGGAAAGGCGACGTAACAGCCTCATCTCCTAGCCACATCGGCATGGTTGTTGCCTATCCGATGAACCTGCGCCTTCGCGCCGGCAAGCGCCGCGAGACCGGAGAAGGCCGCCCGGCAGGGGCGGCATCGAAAGGCAAGGACCGATGGACCCGATCGAGCGCTATCTGAACGAAGTGGTGGAGATGATCAGGGGTCTCCCCAGGAAGGACATACGGCGGGTGGTGGAGGCCGTCAGGGAGGCGAGGGAGCAGAACCGCCAGCTGTTCCTGCTGGGGAACGGCGGCAGCGCCGCGACTGCTTCCCACATGGCCTGTGACCTGGCCAAGACCTCCTCGATGCCCGGGGTCAGGCGGATCAGGGCGATCGCCCTGACCGACAACGTGCCCCTGATTACCGCCTGGGGCAACGATGCCTCCTACGAGAACGTCTTCGCCGAGCAGTTGGCGAACCTGGTTCAACCGGGGGACTTGGTGATCGCCCTCAGCGGGAGCGGCAACTCGCCCAACGTGCTGAGGGCGGTGAAGGTGGCCAAGGACGTGGGGGCGAGGACGGTGGGCCTCACGGGGCATCCGGGGGGCAAACTGAAGGGCATGGTTGACATAAGTGTGGTGGTTCCCAGCCGTCGCATCGAGCAGGCCGAGGACGCCCACTTGATCCTGGACCACCTCGTCTCCGTGGCGTTGCGAGAGGCGGGGGCGGTGGAGGAGTTGGGGGCGGCGTAGCCCCCTAGAGGGTTCGGGCAGGTGAAGACGGTATTCGTCGATCGGGACGGGGTCATCAACCGCAACCGTGGAGACCACGTGAAGAGTTGGGATGAGTTCGTCTTCCTGCCCCACGCCGCCGATGCCCTGGCGGAGTTGACCAGGCATGGCCTCAGGATCGTGGTGCTGACCAACCAGGCAGCCATCAACCGGGGCATCACCAGCCGCGAGACCATCGAGGAGATTCACCTGCGAATGGTCGCTGCCCTGGATGCAGCGGGGGCCAGGATCGAAGGCGTCTTCTACTGTCCTCACCGACCCGAGGAGGGTTGCAGCTGCCGGAAGCCGCAGCCCGGCCTGCTGTTTCAGGCCGCGGAGAAGCTGGGGATAGATCTCTCCCAGTCCTATCTGATCGGCGATGCCCTCACCGACGTCTTGGCCGCCAAGAGGGCCGGCTGCCGCCCGATCCTGGTGATGACCGGCCGCGGGCTGAGTCAGTTCCTGAGCCCCAGGGCGAGGGGCGTAGCGGGCTACTCCGTCTCTCGAGATCTCGGCCATGCCGTGCGAAGGGTCCTGGTCGAGGAGGGGCTGGTGAAACCCGGCCTCTGGGAGAGGCTGCGCGGCCGCCTGGACCCGATACCTTCGTCTCTACGAGCTTCCTCCCGGTAGCTTTCCTCGGCGGTCCCTATCGCCCTCGGCTGTGCGTCGACGGACGTGAGACTGCTCCCCCCTGCCTGGTCCTGATCTTGATACACTTATTAGATGCGCGCCATCTATCCTGGATTCGGCCCGTTCGTAAAACCCGGGGCACTTCGGGTAAACTGGTCTTTCGAGGGCCGTTGGCGGCAGGCTTTGTCAGGGGGAAGAGAAGGTGTTGCGTGACAAGAGGGATGGCCTCGTCCTGGTGACGGGTGGTGCCGGCTTCATCGGCAGCAATCTGGTCGCCCATTATCTCTCCAAGGGCTGGAGGGTTCGGGTGTTCGATAACCTCTCCCGCGCCGGCACGGAGAAGAATCTGCTGTGGTTGCAGTCGCTGTGCAACCCGAGGTTGGAGATCGTCATCGGCGACGTTCGCGACTTCGGGGAGCTGAGGAGGGCCGCTGCCGCTGCCGATGTGATCTTTCACCTGGCCTCTCAAGTGGGGGTCACCAACTCTCTCTCCGATCCCCGATACGACTTCGAGGTGAACACCCTCGGCACCTTCAACCTGCTGGAGGCGGCGCGGGAGTCCGGCCGATGGCCCGTGGTGCTCTTCGCCTCCACCAACAAGGTGTACGGGAGCATGGAGAGGGCCGGGGTGGAGCTGGCCGATGGTGGCTATCGCTACCGCAGCCTGCCGCTGGGCGTGTCCGAGGAGTTGCCTCTGGACTTCCACTCCCCCTACGGTTGCTCCAAGGGTGCCGCCGACCAGTACGTCAGGGACTATGCCCGCATCTACCGTCTGCCAACGGTGGTGTTCCGGCAATCCTGCATCTACGGTCCCCACCAGTTGGGCAACGAGGACCAGGGCTGGGTGACCCACTTCGCCGTCTCGGCGATGCTCGGTTCCCCCCTGACCATCTTTGGCGACGGCTACCAGGTGAGGGATGTGCTGCACGTGGACGACCTGGTCGCGGTGTACGATCTGGCCGTGGAGCGGACGGACGTCACCCGCGGCAAGGTCTACAACGTCGGAGGTGGGCTCCACAACGCGATCTCCCTACGATGGCTGGTGGCATTCCTCGGCCAGGAGCTGGGCTGCCCGGTACCGGTCAGCTACGGGGACTGGCGACCGGGGGACCAGAAGGTGTACGTGAGCGACATCCGCCGGGCGAGTGCGGATCTGGGATGGATCCCCGGGGTGTCGGCACGGCGGGGGATCGAGCGGCAGCTCCGGTGGTTGCAGGCGAACCGCGAGCTCTTCACCTGGATCGAGGACCGGGAACGGGTCTCTATAGGCTGAGGTGCCGCGGCGGTTGAGAGCCGCTGCCCTCCAGATCAGCTCCTCAGTCTCCCCATCGTACAGGGTAGCCCATCTCCACTGGCAAGTCACCGTCCCGAAGCTGGTAAGATGGGTCAAGCTTGCCCAGTGACCGCTGGCTCCGGCGGGGCACGCATCTTGCCGATCTGCCGTTGCCTCCAGACAACCGTCGCTGCCGGCTCGTTCTGGAGACGGGGGCAGCCGTCCGGAACCGACGCACGGCATGGTGCGCTGTGGGCGTAGCCAGGCCGTGAAGCTGCCTTTTGGGGGCGGAGGGGGAAGCCTTATGGCAAGGGGCAGGCAGCCCGACTTACATCTCGATGAGCTGATCTCCAGGGGCAAGGAGCGCGGCTACGTCAGTGCGGGCGAGATAAAGGAGCTCGTTCAGGATCCCGACCTGGTGGAAGCCGTGGACGAGGCCTTGCTGGAGCAGGGCATCGAGGTCGTGGAGGACGAGGAGGAGGAGGAGACGGTCCAGGAGGACAACCTCCTGGGCAAGGAGTTGGGCGAGATGGAGTCCGACGGACGGGTCGCCGGCGAGGATCCTCTCCTCTCCTACATGCGTGACATCGCCGACGTGCCGCTGCTGACGGCCCAGCAAGAGGTGGAGCTGGCGAAGCGGATCGAGCAGGGCGACACGGAGGCGCTGCAGAAGTTCATCATGTCCAACCTCCGGCTGGTGGTGAGCGTCGCCAAGCGGTACACCAGCCGGGGCTTGCCCCTCCTGGACTTGATCCAGGAAGGGAACATCGGGCTGATGCGGGCGGTCCAGAAGTACGACTGGCGCAAGGGCTTCAAGTTCTCCACCTACGCCACCTGGTGGATAAGGCAGGCCGTCACTCGCGCCATTGCCGACAAGGCCCGGACCATTCGGTTGCCGGTTCACATGGGTGAGGCCATCACCCGGCTGAACCAGGTGACCCAGCGGCTCACCCAGGAGCTGGGCAGGGAGCCTACGGAAGTGGAGGTGGCCTCGGCTCTGGGGGTGGGGGTGCAGAAGGTCAGGGATGCCATCAAGGCCGCCCACGTGCCCTCCTCCCTGGAGGCGCCCATAGGCGAGGAAGAGGAGTCGCAACTGGCCGACCTGGTGGCCGACGTGGTCTCCCAGCGTCCTGAGGAGGCCGTCTACGAGATGCTGCTGAAGCGGGAGACGCAAGAGGCGCTGGGAGCGATCCTGACGCAGCGAGAGCAGCTGGTGCTGCAGCTGCGGTTCGGGTTGGGGAACGGCCACGTGTACCCGCTGGAGAAGATCGGCGAGATCCTGGGCATCACTCGGGAGCGGGTCCGGCAGATCGAGGCGAAAGCATTGGAGAAGCTTCGACACCCTTCCGTGGCCAAGTCTCTCCGCAGCTACCTGGGCTAGGGCCTACACCGAATCGTAGTAGCGACTTCAGTCGTTGGTCCCCAGTGTCTCCGGCATGGACGAACGACTGAAGTCGTTACTACAGGACCGGCAGAGCACCAGGGGTCCCCTTCCCTTCCCCGGAGTCGCGGTGCTCACGGGGTCGGGGCTCGCGTCTGGTAGTGGGTGATGACCCTCCATACACCGGTCGCCGCCAGCCCCGTCGCAAACCCCCCTACGTGGGCCCAGAATGCCACACCCGCGCCGGTGCCGCCGGTGCCGGCGAGGTCCACCACTCCACTGACCACCTGGAAGAGGATCCACACGCCGATCATCAGCAGCGCTGAGAGCCTGCTGAAGGTGACGAAGGGGCCGATGAGGAGCAGGGTGCGCACAACCGCGTTGGGGAAGAGCAGGAGGTAGCCGGCCAGAACGCCGGCGATGGCCCCGCTGGCGCCGATGGCGGGAACGGTGGACAGGGGTGCCACCGCCACCTGGGCCAGCCCGGCGACGATGCCGCACAGGAAGTAGAAACCCAGGAAAAGGGGGTGCCCCAGGCTATCCTCCACGTTGTCGCCGAAGATCCAGAGGAACAGCATGTTGCCCCCTATGTGTAGAAATCCCCCGTGGATGAACATGGCGGTGAGAAGGGTCAGGTAAACGGGGGAGGGGGTCGACGTCGTCAGGGGGCTGCCGATGGTGATCTCCAGCGGCACGATGCCGTAGGACTGCACGAAGGCGGGCAGGGCCGGCCCCAGCGTCAGCTCGTAGACGAAGACCGCCACGTTGGCGCCTATCAGCAGCAGGGTTACCAGGGGGAAGCTTCGTCTCGGCCGCTCGGGGCTATCCTGTATCGGGATCATCTCGCGTTTCTCTGATGCTGGCCTCAGCGGCTCACAGGGAAGCAAGATGCAATCCAGGGGAGCTGGCCCGAAAAGGCGTAGGGCAGGGCGCTCTGCCCTGCCGCCGGCCTACCATCGCCCGCCGGGCGGCGGGGCACAGGCGTGGCGCTGTGCTTGCTCGCGCCACGTGCCCTACGTTGTTGCGACTACCATCGCCCGCCCCACGTTCGTGGGTTGCTACGGGTTCTTGGGTACGGGGGCTAGATCGGCGGGATCCAGGGGCTCGCCCCGGCTCACCTTGAGAATGTTGGCGTAGGCGTGCAGGGCTCCCTCGGTCTCGGCGTCCTCGGTCCCGCCACCGAAGTGAGGGGTCACCACGACGTTGTCCAGGGAGAAGAGCGGATGGTTGGGATCTGGGGGCTCCTTGGCGAAGACGTCGACGCCCGCCCCGCGGATCCTTCTCTCCTTGAGAGCCTCGTACAGCGCCTCCTCGTCCACCACGGCGCCGCGGCAGCTGTTCACCAGGATGGCTGTGGGCTTCATCAGGGCCAGCTCTCGCCGGCCGATCAGCCCTCGCGTCGAGGGGAGGAGCGGAACGTGCAGGGTCACCACGTCGGAGCTGCGCAGCAGCTCGTCCAGCGGCAGGAAGGTGATCCCGAGCCTGGCCTCCTCGGCCTCAGGCAGCCGGACCGCGTCGTGGTAGACCACGGAGGCTTCGAAGCCCTGCACCTGTCTGGTCACCATCTTCCCAATCTTGCCGAGCCCGACGACGCCCACCCGCTTGCCTCGCAGCTCGTAGGACCCGGGGCGCAGCTCGAACTTGAGCCACCGGCCGGCCACCACGCTGTTGTGGGCCTTGGGGAGCCGGCGCAGCGTGGCCAGGATCAACAGCGTTGCCAGTTCCGCGACGGAGGTCGAGTTGCTGCCCGCGGTTTTGGCCACCGGAATGCCGAGGCGGGTTGCCGTGGCCACGTCGATCCGGTCGGTGCCCTCGCCCGCCTTCTGGATCAGCTTGGCCTTCTTGGCCGCCTCCACCACCCTCGAGGACATGTAGGAGGACCAGACGAAGACGAAGTCGGCGTCGGCCACGGCCGCGACGGCTTTCTCCTCCGTGTCGGCGTCGGCGAAGACCAGATCGAAGCCGGGGGGCAGCTTCTCCGATAGCACCTTGCGCATGGCCGGGGTCGCCACGTCCAGAAAGACAATCTTCTTCTCTTCCGCCAAGGTGATCTCCTCCACTCTAGCTGTCAGATGTCAGCCGCCAGCCGTCTGCTTTCAGCTTTCAGGGCAGCTCCTTGTCCGGGAGCTGAAAGCTGATAGCTATTCAGTTTCCGTTGGTGTCGCCGATCTGGAAGGTGATGCGGCACATGTCGCCGCGAATGACGTGTTTGCTGATCATGACCGCCCGGCTGTCGGATGTGTAGCGGACCCGTTCGTACAGCATCGCGGGCGAGCCCTTATCCACCTCCAGGAGCGAGGCCTCGTAGTCGTTGACCAGGATCGGCTCGAACCAACCCTCCACCCGGGTGACGTGAACGCCGTACTTCTCCCGGAGCAGCTCGAAGAGGGAGCCGGACGAGTGGTCTTCCTGCTCCAGCCCGGGGCAGGAATCCTTCGGTACGTAGGAGGTCGCCAGGAAGTAGGGGCGGCCGTTGGCCAGCTTCACCTTGCGCACCTCGACCAGCTGGGAGCCCTCGGGAACGGCGAACTTGTTCGCCAGCGACCTGTTGGCCGGGGTCACGCTCGCCTCGATCAGCTTGCTGCCCAACTCGCTGCCGATCACCTGCTTGGCGTACTCGCTGAAGCCGGTGGCAACCCTCATCAGGTCCTGGGGAATCTTCGGCGTAGCAACGAAGCTGCCCTTGCCCCGCCGTCGATGAAGCATCCCCTCCCGGACCAGGTCCGCGAGGGCTTGCCGGACGGTTCCTCGGCTCAAGTTGAACTCCGCGCACAGCTCGGCCTCGGGAGGTAGCTGCTGGCCCGGGCCCCACTGGCCATTCTCGATGCGGGCGCGAATGATCTCCTGGAGCTGGTAGTAGAGGGGGACGGGGCTCCTATCGTCGAGCATCAGTCACCTCTTTCTATAGATGGCGCCACAGTGGATGCGGCACCGCAGGATATTCCGGCGTAGTCTACTGTTGGGACGTACGGATATCAATACTATTGTCTGCCACCGCAACATTTGGGGCTCGGCGGCCACAATTGAGGATTCTTGCACGAAAAGGTGGATCGGCGCAAGGCGGACCCGCCGAGGCCCGCCCTTTCAATGGGAGGCGCCCGCGTTGTACCATATCCCTATTGGGGGCGGCGAGGGTCGCCAGGTCAGCCGCGCGGAGGTTGAAGGTGAGCGAGTCGGCCGAGTTGAGGCGCCGGTACACCGTCGTGATGGATCTGTGGAGAGCGCCCGGCGAGGACATAGAGAGCTTCGAGGGGATGGAGGGGCCCAACACCATGGACCTGGTGGAGGAGGCCCGATACAATCTGGAGACGGCCGGACGGGCCAACGAGGCAGCTTACTGGCTCTCACAGCGAGGCTGGATCTCCTACGGCGCCTATGACGCCCTGGTGTTCGACCGCTCCGGACTGACCCGGCAGGACCTGGCCAGACATCTGCTGGAGGCCGGTCTGCAGCGGCAGGTGGTGGAGGAGTACGACGACCCCGAGACTCACCGGCCGAGCCGGCTGGTCCACCTGGATCCGGAGAGCCTGGACGTCCAGGAGTGGCCGGAGAAGCAGAGCCTGGAGCACGACCCCGACCACTGTCCCCTCTGCCTGAAAGGGGAGAACGCGACCCCTTCCCCGCCGGAGCCCGACAGCGTGCTCCAGGAGGCGGAGATGATCCTGGCCGCGGCCCGTTTCAAGGACGCGGTGCGGCGTGCCGGTCTGCGGCTGCCGGAGGTGCTGGCGCTCTTCTTCGGCTACTCCCAGGTCCGCCAGCTGTCTCAGGAAGAGGTCTATCCGCTCATCGAGCAGTACCGGGAGTACCGGCAGGATCTGGAGCGGAGAGGGGTCATCGAGGAATGATCGCTGCCGTTGGCTCCGCCGTCCGCCTGCAGGCGGACGGCGGAGCCAACGGGCTCTGACTGCTTACTTCAGAGACTCGGGCACCGTCCGGCTCACCCGCACCGGCTTGATCCACCGATCCACCAGCTCTCGCGTGTTGGTCACCGCCAACTGCCGGTAGTAGAAGGCGAACTTCTGCTGCAACTCCTCGCCCAGGGTGTCCCTGGCCCCCTGCGGCAGATCCCACAGCTGTCTCTTGAAGGGGCCTAAGGCGTTCTTGCGAGTCTTGTAGATGAACTGCTCCTCGGTCTGCCCCTCCTTCTTCTGGTCCGCCAACTCGCGGTGGAGGTAGTCGTACATCTGCTGCCGCAGCTGATCCGGAAAGTTCCGGCTCTCGTACAGCATGTTCTGGAAGGCCGTGGCCAGGTGGACCTCGCAGCACTCCGACTCCACGAACTTGTGGAAGGCTTCATCGGGCAGGGTGGAGGCCCCGTGCTGCACCGCTCCCCCCAGACCGTACTGGCCGCGGGCAATCTGCGACAGGCTCTTCAGGACGCCGAAATCCAGCGCCACGTCGGCGATCCGGCCGTCGGGCAGCACCATGCCACCGTGCTCCGTCCCCGTCTGGATGCTGATCTTGCTGATCCCCGTCAGGCCGGCGCCCTTGCTGTGGAGCTGCTCGCGGTAGCCCTTCATGTAGGCGTTGAGCTCCTCGGGGGTGCTGTTCTTTCCTCCCACCTCCCCGATCTCACCGCCCACGGAAACGGTGACCCCCCGGGGTTCGCGGGAGCGGATGTAGCCGGTCAGCTCGGCGGCGTTGGCGAAGTTGTTGTGCTGCTGGGCGTCCACGGTGGGCTGGCTGAGATCCACCAGGGTGGAGGTGTCGATGTCGATATTGTAGAAGCCCGCCGGGACCGCCTCGTCGATCAGCTTCTTGATCCCGTCGATCTCGGCCGTGGCGTCCTTCTCCCACCTCTTCCGGTTGGCCTGGAAGTGGTCACCCTGGACGAAGAGCGGGCCGCGGTAGCCTTCCCGGATCGCGGCGGCGATGAGGACGACGGCATACTCGTCGGGGCGCTGGTCGGTGTACCCCATCTCCGACCGGGCGATCTCGAAGATGAAAGGTCCGACCTTGTGCTGCAGAGCTGCCCGGATGGCGGCCCGGGAGATGTCGTAGGTGAGCGCCCGCAGGTTCATGGCGGGGACGGTGAAGGCCGTGCCTGCCTCGCCCCGACCCCGGGCCTCGTAAAGCCCCTGGATGGAGGAGGGCAGCACCCCCAACTGCTGGCCGCTCTCCCAGATGATCCATCGGGCCGCGGCCTTCACATCGTCGCTCCCGAAGACGGCGTTGTACACCAGGGAGTCGATAGCCTGGGATCCGAGCCTCTGCTCGTCCTGAATCTGGAGTTGGCCCGCGGTGATGCCGACGACCCCCTTGAGCGAGTCCAGTAACTCCTTGACGTTGGAGTAGCTATACATGCGGTGAGGCCTCCTTGCTGGAGTGATGAACGGTGACGCGAGGGAACAACCTCGTAGTCGCTGTGCACAGAATGGACCAAGCGAGGGACTTCAGTCAACCTCCTTCAGTGCCCTCCTCAGGTTCCCTGCCAGGAGGATGGAGGTTTCCTTTCCTACAACGGTGGAGCCCCAGCTTACCTGGAGCTCCCACCGGAACGCAAGTGCCGTGCGGCCCGAGTCGTGGCCGTCCAGCCGGAAAATGGGGATGCCGCAAGCATACGGGACGATCCCGAGAAGGACGGAAGAAGCGGGCCAGGACGGCAGATGAGACGGCGGCGACGCGCGCCGGCCCTTTCAGTCGGTGGCAGAGATGCTAGAGCGGGCGCCCGGCGATCGGCTGGGGCCGGTCTAGCCCCAGCGCGAGGCGGTGGGTATACTAGGCAGCACATTTCGGCCGGTCTGTCGGGCCGTAGAGGGGAGGCAGGAGCGTGAGGTTTGCCGTATTGGGTGCCGGCAGCCTGGGGTTGCTGGTGGGTGGATACCTGGCTAGGGCCGGACATCAGGTGGTCGTAGTGGGCAAGGAGCAGCAGGTCGATCTCCTGAAGGAGCGAGGGATCGAGGTGGTCGCCCCAGAGGGTTTCAGGGTTCCCGTGGAGACGGCCTCGCGACCCGACGAGGTTGGCCCCGCCGACTACCTGCTCGTCGTGGTGAAGGCCCGAGACACCGTGGCTGCCCTGGACAGAGTGGCCGGAGTGGAGTTCGGCGCCGTTCTCTCCCTGCAGAACGGCATGGCCAAGGACGGCCAGCTGGCGGAGCGGTACGGATGGCCGAAGGTGATCGGCGCCGCCACCATCCTGGGGGCCACCCTGCTGGAGCCCGGCCGCACCCAGCACACCATGTTCGGTGCTACCTACCTGGGCGAGCTGGACGGCAGCCGATCGGAGAGGGCGGAGCGGCTGGCAGCGGCCTTCAACGGGGCCGGCATGAAGGCGGAGGTTCCGGCCAGCATCCTCTCCGCCGAGTGGTCGAAGCTGTGCCAGATAGTCCCGGCGGCCCTGCTCTCCTCGGCCAGCCGCCTCGAGTACTACAGGGTGTGCAAGAGCCGCGACCTGGCCGAGCTGTTCGTGGAGATCACCCACGAGTGCGCCGCCGTAGCCGCTGCTTGCGGCGTGAGGGTGGAGGATTACCAGGGCTTCCCCATCCGCTCGATAGTGGATGCCTCTCGGGAGGAAGCTGTGGAGACGATCCTTACCCGAGGGGCCAATCTGGAGCGCTCGGGCCAGACCAGCGTGCGGATCTCGATGCTCCAGGACATCCTGAAGGGCCGCAAGACGGAGATCGAGGAGACGGCCGGCTACGTGGTGCAGCGAGCCCGAGAGCAGGGCATAGCCGTCCCCGACGTGGAGTTCGGCTACAGGCTCGTTCGGGGAGTCGAAGCCTACCTCTGATACCCAGAGACGCCGATAGAAGAAACAGGATGGACAGGATAGACAGGATAGACAGGCCTTCGCTCCATCTCTATCCTGTGCATCCTGTCCATCCTGTTTGTCTTCGTCTTACACTTTCTCTACCTGGACCAGGTTCGAGAAGAAGGTGGCCCCGCCGCCCATGTCGGCCAGGCGGGTGGGGGTGAGCCGGTTGACCCCAGCCTCGGGGTGGTGCCTGGTCCACCAGAGCCCCGTGCTGGCCACGACCCCCGGGAGAACGGAGTCCACGACGTGGGCGTGAAGGCGGCACTCGCCCCGGTCGTTCCACACCCGCACCAGCTCCCCATCGGCGATCCCCCGGCCGGACGCGTCCTGGGGGTGGATCTCGAGGGTCGGCCTGCCCTCCTTCTCCCTCAGCGTCTCGATGTCGACGAAGGAGGAGTTGAGGAAGTGGTGATTGGGCACCGCCATCATCTGCAGGGGATACCGGTGAAGCAGGTCCCGGTCTCCTTCTCGACTCTCCACTGCCGGCTCGTAGGTGGGCAGGGGATCCAATCCCTCGGCCTCCAGCCGAGCCGAGTAGAACTCGATCTTCCCCGAGGGGGTGGGGAAGCGGCCGTCGGCGAAGGCCAGATAGGGCTGTTCCGGTAGGCTCAGCCGCACCAGCCTCTCCCACCGCAGCCTCTCGCCGGTTATCCCCTCCAGGAAGCGGTTCGAGGGGTTCTGGAAGCCGGCGTCGGCGATCTCGTCGACGCTCTCCCGGAAGCAGGGATCCTCGAACCCCATCGCCGCGGCCAGCAGTCGGAAAACCTCGTAGTCGGACTTGCTCTCACCTACCGGCGGAATGGCGGCCTCCGAGTAGGAGGCGTACAGGTGCCAGGAGGCGGTGAAGTAGTCGCTCTGCTCGAAGCAGGTGGTGTTGGGCAGCAGGATGTCGGCGTATCGGGCGGTATCGGTCATCACCTGCTCGTGGACGACCACGAAGAGGTCCTCCCGCGAGAGCCCGGCGATCACCTTGTCCTGCTCCGGGACGATCACGGCCGGGTTGCTGCTCCAGACGTAGAGTGCCCGGAAGGGCGGATCGGCCTCCAGCAGCTCCGGGCCCAGCCGGGCCATGTTGATGGTGCGCGGGGGGCCGGGGGCCAGATCGGGCCGCTCCAGCGCCCCGTTGTTCAGGCCGAAGTAACCGCCGTTGCTGCGGATCGCGCCGCCCCCCGGGGTTCCCCACGATCCCACTATCGCCGGCAGCAGCGAGCAGCTTCGGGTGGACATGCCCCCCTTCTCGTGGTGCTGCGGCCCGTTCCCCAGGGCCAGGAAGGCCGGCTTGGTGGTGGCGTACTTCCTGGCCAGCCATCGGATCGTCTCGGCCGGCACCCCCGTGATCCTCTCGACTCGCTCGGGTGGGTACTCCTCCAGGCGGGGCCGCAGTCGGTCGAAGCCGAGGGTGTTCGCGTCGACGTAGGCCTGGTCGTGGAGCCTCTCTTCGACGATGACCTGCATCAGGCCCAGGGCCAGGGCGGCGTCGGTGCCGGGGTAGAGCTGGATGAAGTGATCGGCTGCCCGGGCGGTGGGGTTGCGGTGCACGTCGATCGTCACCATCTCGGCGCCCCTCTTCCGCGCCTGTTGCGCCTGAGTCATCAGGTGGATGTTGGTGCTGACGGCGTTGACGCCCCAGATCACGACCAGCCGGGCGTCCGGAATGGTCTCCGGATCGGAGCCGCGAACCGCCCCCATGGTGTAGCCGTAGCCGGCCTGGCCCGCCGAGCTGCAGATGGATCGGGTGTGGGTGGCGGCGCCGAGACGGTTGAAGAAGCGAGAGGCCGCGGCGTACCTCTGGACGATCCCCATGGTGCCGCCGTAGGCGAAGCGGAGGATGGTCTCCGGGCCGTGGCGGTCGCGTATCTCGGCGAAGCGGCCGGCGATTGTGGCTATCGCCTCCTCCCAGCCGATCCGCTCGAATTGGGCGGCTCCCTTCGGCCCGACCCGCTTCATGGGGTAGAGCAGCCGCTCGGGCCCATATATCCGGCCTGGATACTCCATGACCTTGCGGCAGATGATGCCTCTGGTAATGGGATGGTCGGGGTCTCCGAGGACCCCCACGACCCGGCCGTCCTGGATCTTGGCCAGCAGGCCGCATCGATCCGGGCAGTCGTGGGGGCAGGTAAGCCTGCGCATCTCAGGATTCTGGACAGCCACCGGCATCTTCACTTCGTGGTCTCCTTACCCAGCCAGCGATACGGGGTGGTGGTGCAGCCTATTCTACACGGAGCCGGAGAGGTCCGAAAAGGCGCGGAGTTGCACCGGGAGCCCTCCGGAAGCCTTTGCTCAACGTTGAGACTATGGTATATTGGCTGATGCTGGATTCGTGTACCAGCAACTCTTGCCCACTCAAGACCAATCAGGAGGAGCCATGTTTGGGGGTGTACTGCAGCCTGCCCACCTAATCTTGATCCTGGTGATCGTTCTCATCGTCTTCGGCCCCGGCAAGCTTCCGGAGATTGGAGGGTCCCTAGGCAAGAGCATCAACGAGTTCAAGCGAGGCTTCTCATCGGACTCCGATGCTGAGACGAAGTCCGGAGGGAGCGAGCCGCCTTCGACACCTCAGCCGGGCGTGTGCCCCACCTGCGGCACGGAGAGCCCGACCGGCAACCAGTTCTGCGGGAAGTGCGGGGCGAAGCTCTCTTAGGCCGATAGTGCAGCGGCCGGATAGGGCCATCTGTAGGGGCACCCCCATGGGGTGCCCTTGCACTTCCAGCAGAACCGGGGCGGCCCGGTGCGGCATCCCCTTCTGCCGGCCGGTGCTTACCCTGCGCCGCCGCGCAAAATGCATCACACGTGGGATCCCTACCCCAACTGATAGGGGTAGCTGGCCACCACCACCCCCGGCCGGTAGAGCAGCGCCGCCTTGAGGCGCAACGCCGTCTGGTTGTGGAGCAGGTTATCCCACCAGAACCTGGGGACGAACTCCGGCAGCACCACCACCAGGGTGTCGTCGGGGTGAGTCTCCCTCAGGGCATCCACGTAGGCAAGCAGCGGCGGCAGCAACAGACGGTAGGGAGACTCGATGATGACCAGGGGCAAGTCCCCCGCCACCTCGGTCCACTCCCGCCGCAGATCCTCGGCCTCGGCCATATCCGCCGCCACGTGCACCGCCACCACCCGCTTGCTCACGTCCTCGGCAAAGGCGAGTGCCCCCCGCGCCACTCGACTCAGGCTGGACACCGGCACCAACACCATCGGAGCCTGTCCCTTCGGCGTCACCGGCCGGGTGGAGTACAGCTGTTGGGCGACGTACACGTAGTGGCCGTGGACCAACAGGAAGAAGACGATGAAGATGGGGACGATGAGGATCACTATCCAGGCCCCCTCCAGGAACTTGGTCACGGCTATCACCACGGTTACCGCCGCCGTCGCCACGGCTCCAATGCCGTTGACGGCTACCTTCCACCGCCAGCCGCTCTCCCTCAAACGGAGCCAGTGGACCACCATCCCCGACTGGCTGAGGGTGAAACTGGTGAACACCCCGAGGGCGTAGAGGTTCAGTAGCCTGTCCACGCTGCTGCTGAAGATCAGCAGCAGCAGGACAGAGAAGATGGCCAGCACGGTGATCCCGACGGAGAAGACCAGGCGATCTCCGCGAAGCCCGAACCAGCGAGGAACGTAGCGATCCCTCGCCAGGACGTACAGGAGCCGGGGGAAGCTGATGAAGCTGGTGTTGGCTGCCAGCACGAGGATCAGGAGGGTAGCGAACTGCACCAGGTAGTAGTACCAGCCGCGGCCCACGACCGCCGCGGTCAACTGGCTCAGCACCGTTTGGGTCTCGGTAGGATCGGGGATGATCCCTATGCGGGTAACCAGGAAGGAGATCCCCACGAACATCACGGCCAGGATACCAGCCATCAGCCCGAGGGTGATTCTGGCGTTCCTGACCTCCGGGGGCTTGAAGACCGGGACCACGTTGGAGATAGCCTCGGTCCCCGTCATAGCGCTACAGCCCTTGGCGAAAGCCGACAGGATCAGGAAGAGGCTCAGCTGCTCTGTTCCGGCCAGAGGGCCGGCGGCGCTGGGCGTGTAGTCAATGCCGCCCGTGAAGAGCCTGAAGATGCCAACCCCGATTACCCCAAAGATGGAGAATACGAAGACGTAGGTGGGTGCGGCGAAGGCCGTTCCAGACTCCCGCACTCCCCTCAGGTTGAGCAGAGTGATCAGCACCACGGCACCGACGGAGAATTCCACCTGCCAGGGGGCCAGCGCCGGAAAAGCGGAAACCAGGGCGGCGATACCGGCCGCCACGGATACCGTCACCGTGAGGATGTAGTCCACTATCAGCGCCGCCGCCGCGGTGAGGCCTGGGGTAACGCCCAGATTGTCAAGGGCAACGACGTAGGCACCACCGCCGCCCGGGTACGCCCCGATAATCTGCTCGTAGCTGGCGGCCACCACGATCAAGAGAAGGGCGATCACCAACGAGATGGGCAGCGTGAGGGCAAGGGCCGCCACACCGGCCAGGATCAGGATCCGCATGGCGGCCTCGGTGCCGTATGCCACCGAGGAGAGGGCATCGGAGGAGAGCACGGCGAGGGCCCTTTTCTTGTCCAGCCGCTCCTCGGCCTCCTGGATGGTGGCGATCGGCTCGCCGATCAGGAAGCGCCTCAGCCGCCACCAGACCCGCGCCGGACCGCCCTGGGGCTCCATCACCCCGGGCCTCGTCACCAGGGTGCCGGGTGCGACCCCGCGGAAGTATCGGTGGCGGCCGATCCGGACCACCCGATCGCCAGGCCTGGTGCCGGTGATCTCCTCTCGCCACGCCAGATCCGGGTGGAAGGGGGTCTCAGGCCTTTCCTGCTGCTCCTCCGATCGGTTTTCCGGGGTCTGCTCCGCGCTCACGTTTCGTCCTCCTGCGGAAGACATAGCAATCTCTGTACAACAGCATAGCGTGCCAACCCAGGTGCCGGCGGAGCAGCAGCCGCAAGGGCGATCGCTGTCCACTGCTCCGGGGACCCAGACGGCCATATGTCCTTCCGAGTGGTAAGATGGAGGGCAAAGAAGGGCATGGAAGAACTGTTTCACCATCTACAACCCGGCAGAATGGGTGGCGCTCGTGCTTTTCCTGCTGACCGCCCTCATTACCGGTCAGCTAGCGGCCGGGCAGCGCCGCCGGGCACGCCAGGCCGAACGGCGGGAGCGAGAAGCTGTGGTCCTCTACGACGTGGTCCGTCTGGTGGGCGATCCAGACTTGAAGGGCGCGCTCAACGCAGTGGCGGAGCGACTGCGGCGGGAACTCGACCTACTGGCGGTGGCCATAGAGGTCATCGACGACGGCGATACCACCGTGCGCATAGTGGTGGGCGACGCCGAGGCTGTCCGCACCATGTCCAGCATGCCGACCGAGCTTCTCAGCGAAGGTGAGGCTCCATCTCGAGAACGTCGGGCCGCACCTGGACGATGGGTGCGAGTGGTGCCACCGCACATTCCGGGGGCGGCACGCCGGGCCGGGCATGGGGACGTGCACGTGGTGCCCGTGAAATCCCAGGGTCAGCGTGCAGGCACTATCCTCCTGGCCCATCCACTCGATGCGCCGGAGTTCGAGTCGGCCGACGATCGGTTGCTGTCGGCGGTCGCCGCGCAGTTGGGGCTCGCCATCGAGCGGCGACGCCTCCGTCGCGAGGCTACCGAGGCCGAGGCTCTGAGGCGCACCGACGAGCTGAGAGCTGCCTTGCTTAACGCCGTGTCCCACGATCTCCGGACGCCCCTGGCCTCGATAATGGCCTCGGCCGGCAGCCTGCTGCAGAAAGACGTGCCGTGGACGGAAGAGGAGAGGGACCAGTTTGCCGCCGCCATCGAGAGGGAGAGCGGGCGGCTGAACCGGATAGTCGGCAACCTGCTGGACCTGTCCCGGATCCAGAAGGAATTGCCGCCGGTGCCCCTGGACTACGTGGAGATCGATCAGGTTCTCTCCAATCTCGTGGAGAATGCGGTGAAGTACTCGCCCCCCGGGACCGAGATCCAGATCTCCGCCCAGCGCCATGGAGAGGAGATCTGGATCGAGGTGGCAGACTGCGGCCCCGGCATTCCGGTGGAAGCCATGCCGCTCCTGTTCAAGCCCTACAGGCGGCTGGAAGGCGAGGAGCCCCGGCCCAAAAGCACCGGCCTCGGCCTGGCGGTTGCCAGGGGGCTGGTGGAAGCTCATGGTGGCAGGATATGGGCGGAAAACCGTCGTGATGGCGGGGCGAAGTTCATCTTCACGTTGCCCCTGTCGCCCCACAACCGAACGGCGATGGCTCAGCAGGAGCAGACAGCATGAGCCGACATTCGGGAGCTCGCATTCTCGTGGTGGACGATGAGCCGGAGATCCTGCTGGCGCTGCGGACCAATCTGGCCCGCCACGGATTCCAGGTGGAGACGGCCGACAGCGGCTGAGCACTTCGACAGATGCAATTGTGACTTGGGACACCCCAACCCCCACCAGAGCGGCCCTGCATGAATGCCGCGATGACCTGCCGTCATACTTCTGAACTCCCTCGACGGGCCACATCCAGGCTCTAACCCCCCCAAGCGCGAGAACCCCCGCCGTGATCTTGAGCATTTCTTGAGCAGAAGGTGTCGAGCCCTGACACGCCTCTGAGCATACCCCGGATATGCTGTCTCCGTCGGACCGGATAGGGTTGGCTGGAGTAAGGGCAGCCAAAGCCGGACTTGAGCGACGTGGATGGCGGATGGCAGACAGTTGAAGCCCAAAGACAGGATGACGAGGCCCCCTTCAGGCAGGTGATCGAACGGAACCTGTCCAGTCGTGGTCACCTTGTCCTCGAGGCAGCTACCGCCTCGGAGGCCATAGAGACCGCCCTGGAGTCCAGCCCCGACCTCCTGCTTCTCGACATCAACCTGCCCGACCGGAGCGGTTGGGACGTGTTGAGGGAACTCCGCGGTCGAGGGATCGAGATTCCGAGTCCGAGGTGCGCTCCCTGGTGGACCGGTACACCCAGGGCCGCGTTTTCTGGATCCTGGGTGAGCCGAGGGTGAACGTGTTGGAGCTGAACATGGCGCTGGACAAGACCGGCCGATAGCGGCATTCACGGGTAGAGACGCGACATGTCGCGTCTCTACCCGTGGGAGGCATGGGCGAGCAACGAAGGCGAAAGGAAGAGGGGCGACCGACCCCCGAGGAGATGCTGGAGCGGGTGCGGCGAGAGGCCGGGGCAGGGGCACGCGGCCGGCTGCGCATCCTCCTGGGCATGGCCCCGGGGGTGGGTAAGACCTATGCCATGCTCATGGAGGGGCGGCGGCGAAAGGAGCGTGGAACCGACGTGGTTGTCGGCTTCGTGGAAACCTACGGCCGTCCTCAGACTATAGAGGCCATCGGCGACCTGGAGGTCATTCCTCGGAAGCGGGTCGAGTACAAGGGCGTGACTCTGGAGGAGATGGACACGGAGGCGGTGATCCGTCGCCATCCTGCCGTGGCCCTGGTCGACGAGCTGGCTCACACCAACGCCCCTGGATCGAAGCACAATAAGCGGTGGGAAGACGTCAGGGAGCTGCTGGACCACGGGGTCACCGTCATCAGCACCATGAACGTCCAGCACCTGGAGAGCCTGGCGGACATCGTCGAGAGGATCACCGGCGCACCGGTCCGCGAGCGGATCCCGGACTCGGTGGTCGACCAGGCCGACGAGCTGGAGTTGGTGGACATGTCGCCCACCGCCCTTCGGCAGCGCATCAAACATGGCAATGTTTATCCGAGGGAAAGGGCGGAGCAGGCCCTGCAGCAGTTCTTCCGCGAGGGCAACCTCAACGCGCTGCGGGAGTTGGCGCTGCGCAAGGTGTCCACCGCCGTCGAAGAGGATCTGGCCGAATACATGCGCGAGCACGAGATCCGGACCGTGTGGCCCGCAGGGGAGAAGGTGATGGTGGGCGTGTCCGCGGAGCCCAACGCGCAGCACCTGATAAGGCGTGGATGGCTGATGGCCAACCGACTCCAGTCGGAGCTGCTGGCCGTCTTCGTGGAGACTCCGGACTGGGCCCATGCCTCCCCCGAGGAGAAGCGCCAACTGGAGGAGAACCTCCGACTTGCCGAGGATCTAGGCGCAAAGGTCGTGCGAGCGAGCGGTTCGGACGCGGCGAAGGAGCTGGCGCGGATCGCCCATGAGGAGAACGTGGCCAACCTCTTCATCGGCCACTCCAGGGGAGGGCGCTTCCAGGAGATGCTCGGCGGATCCACGGTGAGCA
>DAHVXI010000015.1:0-12304 GCA_027356795.1 Chloroflexota bacterium
TGTGGACCTGGGGGCCGACGTGAAGCCTGCCAGGTTCGTCGAGGCGGTGCAGGCCGAGAAGCCGGACTTCCTGATGATGAGCGCGCTCCTGACCACGACCATGCTCTCGATGAGGGAGACCATCGAGGCGCTGAAGGCGGCGGGGCTGCGAGGCGGGGTGAGGATCGGGGTAGGCGGGGCTCCGGTGACCCAGCGGTTTGCGGATGAGGTCGGGGCCGACTTCTACGCCCCCGATGCCACCGGCGCCGTCAATAGGGCCAAGGAGCTGGTCGCCTGACTCGACGGGGCCACCTCCCTCTCCCTCTGGGAGAGGCGGCAACGAACAACCTCCTCAAACGTGGTACCATTGGATCGCCAACACGCAACAGCTCAGCTCTCGGCCCAAAACGGAGCGGCTGGTCTCGGGGTCGAGGGCTTCCAGCCGGACACATGGGGAGGAAACATGAGCGAGCAGCGCTTCGACTTAGCGGTCCTTGGAGGCGGTCCAGGGGGCTACCCCGCGGCAATCCGTGGGGCACAGTTGGGACTGAAGGTGGCGGTCGTCGAGAAATCCAAGGTCGGCGGCACCTGCCTCAACTGGGGTTGCATCCCAACCAAGGTGATATTGGAATCCGCCGAGCTGCTAAGCCTCGTCAAGGGGGGCAAGGAGCACGGCGTCACAGCGACGGACGTGACCCTGGATTACGCCCAGCTCTCCAAGCGTCGGGAGCGGGTGGTCTCCCAACTGGTCGGCGGGGTGGAGTGGCTGTTCAAGAAGAACGGCGTGACCCTGATCCGGGGCGAGGGCAAGTTCGCCTCGCCTACCTCGATCGACGTTAAGCTGGCCGATGGCGGGACCACCCGCGTCACGGCCACCGACGCCATCGTCGCCACCGGCTCCGTCCCCAAGAGCCTCCCGGGACTGAAGATCGACGGCGACCGGGTGATCAGCAGCGACCACGCCGTGACCATGTCCGAGCTTCCCAAGTCGGTCATCATCCTGGGCGCCGGCGCCATCGGCGTGGAGTTCGCCTCCGCGTGGAAGGAGCTGGGAGCCGAGATCTCCCTGGTGGAGGTACTGCCCAGGATCGTGCCCCTCGAGGACCCGGAGGTCGGAGACGAGCTGGCCAAGTTGTTCACCCGGCGCGGAATCCGGGTCATGGCCGGCACCAAGGTGATCCTGGACAGCGTCCGCACCTTCCCCGACCACGTGGAGCTGGAGGTGGAGAAGGAGGGCGCCCGAGAGCGGCTCTCGGCGGAGAGGCTGCTGGTCGCCACCGGCCGCGCCCCGATTAGCGACGGGCTTGGGCTCGAAGGGCTGGGGGTCAAAATAGAGCGAGGCTTCATCCAGGTGGACGGCCAGATGAAGACGGGAGTGTCCCACCTCTACGCCATCGGCGACGTCGTGGGGGGGCTGATGCTGGCCCACAAGGCGACCCACGAGGGCTTCATCGCGGTGGAGGCCATCCTGGGGAGGAACCCCCACCCCCTGGATCCAAACCGAATCCCCCGCTGCACCTACTGCCGGCCGCAGGTAGCGTCCCTGGGACTGAGCGAGGCCGAGGCGCAGCAGCAGGGCCGCAAGGTCAAGGTGGGGCGATTCCCGATGTCCGCCAACTCCATGGCCACCATCCTGGGCGAGCGGGACGGGTTCGGCAAGATCGTCTCCGACGAGGAGAGCATGGAGATCCTGGGCGTTCACCTGATGGGTCCCAGGGTCACCGAGCTGATCCAGGGTCCGGCCCTGGCCAAATTGCTGGAGGCCACCCCCGAGGAGCTCGCCCTGAACGTGCACCCTCACCCCACCGTCAGCGAGGTGCTGGGGGAGATGGCGGACGACGTGGTGTTCGGCCAGTCCCTCCACTTCTGGCGCCAGCGGTGAGGAGCACAGACAGTTTGGAGCTGCGCATGCCCCCGCCGGGAGCGCGGGTGTCTCGCCCGCCCGGCGGGCGATGGCCTCAACAGCGTAGGGCGGGGCCCTGTGCCCCGCCGCCCTCGGGCGATGGTAGGCCGGCGGCAGGGCAGAGCGCCCTGCCCTACGCCATTTCCGAATCAATGCGGTGGTCTGCCGCCACACTCCAAAGGGCCGGCTTTGCCGGCAGCACCCAGGATCCTTCCGTTGTGCCTATTGCCTCGTGCCCCGGTCGGACAGGGACCGCGCCATCCCTCCACGCCGTACTTTGACGATCTCGGCCACGATGCTGAGGGCGATCTCCGCCGGGGTTCTGGCTCCCAGGTCGAGGCCGATGGGCGCGTGCACCCGCCGCAGCCCCTCGACCGGCACTCCCTCCCGCTGGAGCAGATCGAAGACCCCCTTCACCCGGCGGCGGCTTCCGATCATCCCCAGGTAGGCGGACTCGCGCCCCACCAGCTGCCGAAGGCACTCGACGTCGTGGCGGTGGCCTCGGGTCACCAGCACCACGTAGCTATCCCGATCCACGCCCAACCGCCGGATGCCGTCGCCGAAGTCGGCTGCCAGCACGGTGTCCGCCTCCGGGAAGCGCTCCCGATTGGCAAAGGCGGCACGATCGTCCAGCACCGCCACCTGGAAGCCCAACAGCCTGCCCATGGCCACCAGCGGAAGGGCTATGTGGCCCGCCCCAAGCACCATCAGCCGAGGGGGCGGCTTCACCGGCTCGAGCCACAGCCTCACCGTCGCCAACTCGTCGTGGGGCCCCTGCGCGGCGGCTTCGTAGGTGGCGAACCGGCCTCCCTCCAGCTCCAGCGCCGCGGCCGCCTCTCGCAGCAGCCATCCCTCCGGAAGGACCGGGCCAAGCCCTGACAACAGCACGGCCTCGGTCGACACCACAGCGCGTCGCGCCGAGGGGCAGGAGGACCCGGATCCCGCTGCCACCGTTGCCAGCACCACCGACTGGCGCCGCCCCTGGCTCTCGGCCAGCAGCCGCGCTACCCGCGCGTCCGGACTCTCGACCTCGCCAAGCCACGGCTCGACCCACAGCTCCATGGTGCCGCCACAGGCCCCTGCCGCCTCCAGGTGGACCTCCTCTGTGAGGTCCACGGAGATCCCCTGGGACGCTCCCGTGTCCAGCACCTGGAGCGCGGTGCGCCACACCTGCGCCTCTCCACATCCGCCGCCCACGGTCCCAACCGTCGCCCCCGACCTCCGCACAATCATCTTGGTCCCTACCTCTCGGGGGGTGGAGCCCCGGGTGGCGACGACGGTGGCAACGGCGACGCTCTCTCCGGCCTGGAGAAGATCGTGCAGTTGGTGGTAGAAGCGGTCCATGGCAGCTCCTTACGAGGGCTGAAGCCCGCCGCTACAGGGTGGATTCATCCATCGAGAGCTTCAAGAAGTGGACCATCCTCCGCCAAGGGTATATCCTGGCACCGGCTCTGCCCAATGCGCGACAGCCTGAAGAGGAGGTGAGCCATGGCCCAGGGTTGGGATCGAAAGAGGGTTATCGAGCAGCTGAAGGGGGAAACGCTATCGGGCCTGGAGTCTGGATACATCGAGCCGCTGCTGGCGGAGCTGCGATCGGTCGCCCGACGCTTCGATCTGCTGGCCGAGGGCTCCCGACAGAGCAGTAATCCCGAGTTGAGAGGAATGGTACAGGCCCTCGACCTGGCAGCCGGGATGGTGGACGACCTGCTGGACGAAGCCCTCGAGACCAGCCTGCGGCGGGCCGTCGAGGAGAACAGTTGGGCAAACCCTCTGGACGGCTGAAAGACCCTATCACCGTATCCGCGAGTCGTTGGGGCCAGGAACAACCCCGACTCTCACCGTAAAGGCCTAGAAGGGCACCGCCTCGACGCGGACTACTTCCGGAACCTCACGCTTTATGGCTCGCTCGACCCCCATCTGCAGCGTCATCATCGACATGGGGCAGCCGGAGCAGGCGCCCGTCAGGCGCACCTTCACCACGCCACCTTCGACGCCCACCAGCTCGATATCGCCGCCATCCATCTGCAGGCCGGGCCGAATGGCCTCCAGCACCTTAGTAACCTTCTCGTTCACCAATTTGCACCCCTTTCGCCAACTCTCTGAAAGGCACTACTAATGCTAACAGCAGGAGCCCACTAAGTCAAACGATCATCGGGCTAACAGAACGAGAAATGAAGAGGGGTTACGGGGTTATGCGGTAGCTACACTTGCCTTCGCCATGGTGATGAGAGCCTTCTCGCTCCACCGCAGCTCCCAACAGCCGCTGCAGGTACTCCAGCTCCACCTGGCAAACCTCGGGGCTCAGGTCAGCTATCCGGCTCGCCGGGCAGTGATGCTGGAGCAGGCGATAGCCGCCATCGCACTTCTCCCACTCCGCCATGGCGCCCTCCTCGGAGCGGATCCGCACCACTTCCGCGATGCGGGCCTCCAGCCCCTTGCCGTTCAGCCGATCGGCCTTCTCCGCGGCCCACCGCTCCGCCACCACCTCTATCAGCTGAGCCATCTGCTCCGGGCCGGCCACACTCCTGAAGCCCTCCAGGAAGCGACGGGCAACCTCGTGGTAGGCCCTGGGGAACTCCACCTCCGCACCGACCGCCAGACAGTACACAAAATGGGGACGACCGACCCTGCCTCGGACCTCCTCCGAGCAGATCAGATCGTCCCGCTCCAGCACCGATAGATGGGACCGGATGGTTACCGGCGATAGGCCAATCTCTCTGGCCAGGTCGTCGAGGGTCGCCCTGTTCCTCAGCTTCAGCAGGTCGAGGATCTGCCGTCGAGTCTTCTGCACCACCGCCTCCTCTTAGCAATCGCGGGCAGCCGCCGGCGGGAAGAAAAGGGCAGGCCCGACAAGAGTGTAGCGCTGCGATGGTAACAGAGGGTTAGAAGCTTTGTCAATTACCGATCATAGATATCAGTGTTTTCGGTAGATCTCTACCGCCACCCAGTCCAGGACGCTCCCCTTGACGGGTGCCCAGGGCTTCCGCACCCGAACCCGGACCGCCTCCAGGGGAAAGCGAGCCAGCAGTGTGGAGGCAACCCGCTCGGCCACCGTCTCGATCAGGTTGCAGCCGTCCCCTTCCACCACCTCTCGGGTCACCTTGAAAACCGAGGCGTAGTTCACGGTCATCGCCAGGTCGTCGGAGAGGCCGGCGGCCGAGAGATCTTTGCTCAGATCCAGGTCCACCACGAATCTCTGGCCCAGCTCCCGCTCCTCCGGGTTCACGCCGTGGTAGCCGTAGAAGACCATGCCCTGCAGGATGATCTTATCCTCGCTCACAAGGACCTCCCACTTGGAGTGCGGTAGCTTGCCGCAGCACTCCAAATGCCCTATGCGCCTATCTTGGCCGCCATTCCGGCAAGATGGAAGCTCTCCGTCGCCCGCCTGACTATGCCCTGGGCGTCCAGCCCGTACTTGGCTCGGAGGGCGGTAGGATTTCCGTGCTCCACAAACTCGTCCGGCACCGCGAGAAGCTCCACGTGGACGCCGGCCATTCCGTGGGCCGCCAGCAGCTCCAGTACGGCGGACCCGAATCCGCCCGCTGCCACGTTCTCCTCCACCGTCATCACCCGGCCGCAGCGCCGCGCCACCTCCAGGATCAGCCCCTCGTCCAGCGGTTTGAGGAAGCGAGCATCGACTACGGCGCAGCTCACCCCCTGCTCTGACAGGCGGTAGGCCGCCTCCAGGGAGGGCGCCACGGTGTTCCCTATGGCCAGGATGGCCAGGTCGCGCCCCTCCCGCAGCAGTTCGCCCTTCCCGATGGGGAGGACGCGGAGATCCTCTTCCATGGGCACTCCCACGCCGGCTCCCCTGGGGTAACGCAGGGCGAAAGGCCCTAGCCCCTCGGAGACGTACTGGATCCCCGTATGCACCAGCAGCTGCAGCTCGTTCTCATCCCGGGACGCAGCCACCACCAGCTCGGGAACCACCCGCAGAAAGCTGAGGTCGAACAGCCCCTGGTGGGTCTTGCCGTCGTCGCCCACGATCCCGCCTCTGTCGATGCCGAAGAAGACGGGCAGCTTCTGAATGCATACGTCGTGGATCACCTGATCGTAGGAGCGCTGCAGGAAGGTGGAGTAGATGGCCGTGACGGGCGCCAACCCGTGGGCGGCCAGGCCGGCAGCGAAGGTCACCGCGTGCTGCTCCGCGATCCCGACGTCGAAGACCCGAGAGGGAAACTCCTGGGCCGCCACGGCGAGGCCGGTACCGTCGGGCATGGCGGCGGTGACGGCGACCACTTTGGGGTTCGATCGCATCTCTCGAGCCAGCGTCTTGCCGAAAACCCCGGTGTAGCTGGGCGCCGTTCGCTTGCCGGTGCCGTTGGGCGCCACGCCGTGCCACTGGGTGGCATCCTCCTCGGCGGGACCGTAGCCGTGGCCCTTCTGGGTCTTGATGTGGATGACGGCCGGCTTGTTGTACTCCTTGGCCAGCTCGAAGGCCTCCTCCAGCTCCGCCAGGCTGTGGCCATCGATGGGACCGACGAAGGTGAAGCCCAGCTCCTCCCAGAGCAGGTTCGGCAGCACCAGGGCCTTCAAGCCGTGAAGAACCTTGCGGCCGGTATCGGTGGCCCCGGCCCCACCGGGCAACCGCTGGAGCACGTGGTCCACCTCCTCCTTGGCCCGATGGTACCTCGGATCGATCCTGAGCCGGTTGAGGGCCCGAGAGATGGCGCCGACGTTGTGGGCGATGGACATCTCGTTGTCGTTCAGCACGACGATCAGGCGGGTGCCCAGGTGGCCGGCGTGGTTCATCGCCTCCAGGGCCATGCCGCTGGTCAGAGAGCCGTCGCCGATCACCGCAATTACGTGGTGGCTCTCCTTCTTCAAATCGCGCGCTACCGCCATGCCCAGGGCAGCCGAGATGGAGGTCCCCGCGTGGCCGGCCCCGAAGGGGTCGTGGGGACTCTCCTCCCTGACCAGGAAGCCGGAGATGCCGCCATACTGGCGTTGGGTGATGAACTTGTCCCGGCGCCCAGTCAGCAGCTTGTGGACGTATCCCTGGTGCCCCACATCCCAGATGATCTTGTCGCGAGGGCTCTCGAAGACCCGGTGGAGGGCGATGGTCAGCTCCACGGCCCCCAGGTTAGACGACAGGTGGCCGCCCGTGACGGGGACGGTCTCCAGCAGGAACCGGCGAATCTCTTCCGCCAGCTGTTTCAGTTCGGCTAGCGAGAGCGAGGCCAGTTGACGGGGATCGTCTATGCGGTTCAAGATGGGGTAGTCTGGCAAGTCACACCCCCTTCCATCTAGAGGACAACACGTTGATGCTAGCAGAAATGAGCGTTAGAATCTACTTGACAGGGATCGACTGATGTAGGGAGGGGCCCTGTGCCCCTCCGCCCAGCGAGCGATGGCAGGACCGGGCGGCAGGGCAGAGCGCCCTGCCCTACATCCCCAAATCGCCGTGGTCTAACGCTAGATTGGGAGTTGCTCCGTGGAGATCATCCGAGCCACCCGCTACGCCGGCTTTTGCGGCGGCGTCAAGAGGGCATGGAAGCTGGCAACCCAGGAAGCCGCATCGGCCGGCGGGCCGGTCTACATATCGGGGAAGCTGATCCACAACAGCCCGGCCATGAAGGAGCTGGAGGAGAAGGGGATCGGAGTCCTGGACCTCTCCCGGGCCGAGGGCGTCGAGCCGGGGACCCCCTTCATCCTGCGGGCCCACGGGGAGGGTCCCGCCGTCTACCTGCGGGCACAGCAGCTGGGGCTACGGCTGATCGACGGCACCTGCGGCATCGTCCGCAGCGTGCAGCGTCGCGCCCGCGCCCTGGAGGAGCAGGGCTTCCAGGTGGTGCTGTTCGGCCACAGGAACCACCCCGAGGCTCGGGCCACCGTCGCCCACACCCAGAGAGGCATCATCATCGAGTCCGCCGAGGAAGCGGCCCAACTGGATCGCTACCCCAAGATCGCGGCCATCGCCCAGACCACATCCTCGGCCAGGGAGTACGTGGAGGTGTGTCGCATCCTGCGGACCAGGTGCGACCTCTTCGAGGACCAGGGCCACATCTGCGACTTCACCCAGCACGCCCAGGAGGAGGCGGCCGGCATTGCCGCCCAGGTGGACGCCATGGTGGTGGTGGGGGGCCGGGATAGCTCCAACACCCGCCGGCTGGTGGAGGTGTGCAGCGAGCACTGTCCCACCTATCAGGTGGAGACGGTCGGAGAGCTGCAGCCCGCCTGGTTCGAGGGCGTCACCCGCGTTGGGGTAACGGCTGGGGCGTCCACGCGCGACAGTGACGTCGACGCCGTCATACAGCGCCTCAACGAGATAGGTAACTGACTCCCCTTCTCCCTGGCAGGGAGAAGGGAGCAGGGGGATAAAGACTTGCCGATACAAAGAAGAACGACCAGACAGGTCAAGATCGGAGACGTCACCGTCGGCGGTGACGCCCCGATCCGAGTGCAATCGATGTGCAGCACCGACACCAGCGACCTGCAGGCGACCGTCGACCAGGTCATGCGGCTGGAGGATGCAGGCTGCGAGATCGTTCGTGTGGCCGTCCCCGACCGGGAGGCGGCCGGGGCCCTTCCGGGCATCAAGAGCCGCATCCACATCCCGCTGGTGGCGGACATCCACTTCGACTATCGGCTGGCGCTGGCGGCCATAGAAGCCGGCGTCGACAAGGTCCGGCTCAACCCCGGCAACGTCCTGGTGAAGCAGGGGTGGAAGGGGGTCGAGGCGGTGGTGGAGGCCGCCCGGGCCCGTCATATCCCGATTCGGATCGGCGTCAACAGTGGCTCCATCGAGGCTCCACTGCTGGAGAAGTACGGCTACCCGACGCCCGAGGCAGCGGTGGAATCGGCCATGGGCCACGTGCGGCTGCTGGAGAAGCTGGACTTCCACGACGTCGTCATCTCCGTGAAGTTCAGCGACGTGCCGAGGATGGTCGCTGCCTACCGGCTGCTGTCCCAGATCACCGATTACCCCCTGCACCTCGGGGTCACCGAGTCCGGCACCTCCTGGAACGGGACCATCAAGTCCTCCGTAGGGATCGGGACGCTGCTGGCGGAGGGGATAGGCGACACCGTGAGGGTATCCCTGACCACTCCGGACAAGACCGAGGAGGTTCGGGTCGCCTACGAGATCCTGAAGGGGCTGGAGCTGCGGGCCCGGGGTCCCGTGCTCACCTCCTGCCCCACCTGCGGCCGAACCGAAGTAGACCTGTTGAAGCTGGCCAGGCAGGTGGAGGAGGTGCTGTCCGGCGTGAAGACGGAGCTCCACGTAGCCGTCATGGGCTGCGTGGTGAACGGCCCCGGCGAGGCGGCGGAAGCCGATCTGGCCGTCGTCGGCGGCAAGGGGGTGGTCGCCCTCTATCGCAGGGGCAAGTTCCTCCGACGGGTGCCCGAGACCGAGGCCGGCCGGGCGTTGCTGGAGGAGATCAACGCCTGGGAAGCGGACCACCGGCAGTAGGCGGCAGCCGATGGGTGATAGGCGAACTGAGGCAGCCAGCTTCCCTCAACAGGAGTAATCGGCAGAAAGCGGCGGGAACTTGAGAGCGTATTCGTTCACCTCTCGGGCCACCCGCTGCCCCAACTCCACGGCGAAGTTGGTGCCCCGGTCCCAGGGGTAGACCTGGCTCATGCTGGCCCAGAAGAGGCCGCGGAGAGGCGTCGCCAGGGCCGGGATGTTGCGGGAGTGGTTCACCGGCACGATGGGCTGAGCGTACACCTCCCGGTGCAGCCAGCTGGCCCGCACCCAGGAGCGATCGAAGCTGGGGTTCACCTTCTTCAGGGCCGGCAGGAAGCGCTCCAGCAGATCCTCCTGGCTCAGCCGGAAGTACTCGTGGGAAGGCTCCAGGTAGTCGCCGCAGTAGATCAGGTGGTCCCCGCCGTAGTGCTTCGGGTCCATCATGTTGGTGTGCTCCACCAGGGCGAGGAAGGGGAACTCGTCCTTGGGCATGTTCATCCAGTAGACGTCCTTGGTCAGGGCCCGGCGAAGGGCCAGGGTCATGACCACGGCGCCCAGGGAGTCCAGCTTCCGGATCTGGCTCAGGTAATCGGCCGGAAGCCGCGGGAGCAGCTTGCCAAGCAGCTGAGGGGAGCCCGTGGCGATGACGGCGTCGAAATCGGCCGCCATCCCCCCGGCAGGATCCAGCCCGGGGGCGGCCGTGACCTGCCAACGTCCCACATCCATCTCGGTCAGGGCAGAGATGGGGGTGTTCAGCTCCACCCCAACGTCGGACCGCCGCACGTGATCCACCAAGGCGTCGACGAACCCCTGGAATCCCCCCTCGAAGTAGCCCAGCCGGAAGCTGCGGGTCTTCAACCGCGCCCACAGCCAGGCCATGTTGACCTGCTCCGCGTAGCGGCCGAACTTCCCCTCCAGCAGGGGGTAGACGAAGGCCCGGTATGCGGTCTCCCCCATCCAGCGGCGGGTCCAGTCGGCGGCGGTGGATCGCTCCAGGGGGCGCCAGTCCCACACCAGGTACTTGAGGTAGGCCGACGCGGCGCCCATCCGCATCCGATCCGGCAGCGGCATGCCGGGGAAGGTCACCACGGAGAGACCGGTGGCCACCAGGTCGGGCACCGGCAGCCGCTTCCGCAGGGGGCCCAGCCGCAGGGGGAGGGCGTCCGATCCCCCCTGGAGGGCGTGGGGCCGCCCATTCCACCATTGGGCGGTAATCTGCCGGTAGAAGGCCAGCTTGTCGCCGTAGCCGATCTCCTCGACCAGGCCGCGGATGGCCGCGTCCGTCGTGAACAGGTGGTGGTAGAAGCGCTCCAGGGGATACTCCCAGCGCTCGTCCCGGAATCCGGAGGCGAGGCCCCCGGCCTGGGCTGCGGCCTCGTAGACGGTGACGGCGTGGCCCTGCTTCGCCAGCTCGTGGGCCGCGGTCAGCCCCGCGATCCCGCCACCAAGAATAGCGACTCTCACGGCGTCCCCCTCGGGTCAGAATACAACCCCCAGACTGTATCAGCCTTCGGGGGAAGGGGCAACTCTACCCAAGGTGCTCTCGAAACCAGTCCCCAGCCAGCATCGCCGCCTGCTGCAGGTAGGCCAGATCCGAAGGGTAGCGGTCGATGTCGGGCACCACGACCACCCTCTTCTCCCCCACCAGCGCCTCGTGGATCGCCAGGGCATCCTCCAGGACGGCTCGGTCCTCGGCCCCGACAATCAACAGGGTGGGGAGTGCCGTCCTCCGAAGGGCATCGAAGGTCCCCTTCGCCCGTGGGCAGCGCAGCACCAGCGCCCTGATGCGGGGATCCCTCTCGGCCCTCAGCACCACGGGCAGGGCACCGTCGCCCGCCCCGTAGGCTCCGACCCTCTTCACGTCGACGTCGGGTCTCCGCTCCAACTCCTCCAGGGCCGCGCCCACATCCCCCAACTGCTGCTCGGTGGTAGCATCCTCCGGGCTTCCCTCGCTCTGGCCCTGGCCCGTGAGGTCCAGCAGCATCACCGCCATGCCCTGCCCCACCAGCACCCCCGCAAGCTGGCGGTTGAGGGGGCTTTCCTTCTCCTCCAGCGGGTCGTGGGTGCAGACCACCGCCGGAAAGGGGCCGGGGCCGGAGGGCAACAGCAGGTCGGCCGCCAGCCGGAAGCCGCGGGGATTCTGAATGCGGAGCGCGATAGTGACTCCAGCCATCCTGGGGCTACCTCCTCGAACCCAAAGCGTGGCGCCTTCGGCATCTCGATTACATCGAGGTGGAGCCCCAACGGCAAGAGCCATTCCCCGGCCCCTCAATCAACAGCAGCGCAGGTTCAGGTCGGCGCCGCAGTGGCGGCATCGGCCGCCGGGGGCCACCCCCAGCATCTCGGTCCGGTAGCCGGTCCGGCGGATCGACAGCTTCCCGCAACCGGGGCAGAGGGTGTTCTCGGCGTCGATTCCCGGCAGATTGCCGACGTAGACGAAGGATAGTCCAGCCCGGAGGCCGATCTCTCGAGCCTGGAGAAGGGTCGACACCGGCGTCGGCGACAGGTGACTCATCTCCGCGTGGGGGAAGAAGCGGGTCACGTGCCAGGGGGTCTCCGGTCCTAAGGCCTCAACTATCCATCGGGCGATGGAGGTCAACTGTTCGGGATCGTCGTTCACCGTGGGCACGACGTTGGTCACTACCTCCAGGTGCATGCCCCAACGGTGGCGGGCCCGCTCGGCCACCCGAAGGATCCCCTCCCATCGGGTTATCCCCGCCAGCTCCCGGTAGGCCCTGCCGGCGAAGCCCTTTACGTCGACTCGGTAGGCATCCAGGTAGGGCCCGATGGCGTCCAGCCCCGCTTCGGACAGGTAGCCGTTGGTCACGTAGGCGGTGTAGAGGCCCGCCTCCTTGGCCAGCCGGGCCGACTCCAGGGTGTGCTCCAGCCAGATGCCCGGCTCGTTGTAGGTCCAGGCGATCCCCGCGCAGCGATGCCGTCGAGCCAGCGCCACCGTCTCCTCCGGCGCGATCTCCTGGCCCCTTCCCTGGAGGGAGCCCTCCACCAGCCAGCCA
>DAHVXI010000073.1:0-27158 GCA_027356795.1 Chloroflexota bacterium
GGACGGTGCGGACCAGGTTCCGGCCGAACCAGTAGGCCAGGTGGAGGTGGGAGGGCGCCTCCAGGATCACCAGATCGGCCCGCTTGCCCGGCACCAGGCTGCCCACCTCCTCCCCCAGCCCCACGGCGTAGGCCGCGTTCAGGGTCCCCGCTACCACGGCCTCCGCGGGGGTCAGCAACCGCCGCAGGCAGGCGAGCCCCATGATCAGGGGCATCGACAGCATCGGGCAGCTGCCGGGGTTGAAGTCGGTGGCCAGGGCCACCGGCACCCCCGCCCCGATCAGCCGACGGGCGGGCGCCCAGGTGGTCTCCATCAGCATCAGCGCTGCCCCCGGGAGCAGCACGGCGACGGTCCCGGCCTCGGCGAGGGCGGCGATCTCCTCCTCGGTGGCGTGCTCCAGATGGTCGGCCGAGACGGCGCCGAGATCGGCGGCCAGTCGAGCGCCCCCCAGGGAGGACTTCTGCTCGGCGTGGATCTTGGGCGCCAGCCCGTGAGCCAGGCCGGCCTCCAGCACCCGCCGGCTCTGCTCCACCGAGAAGGCTCCCCGCTCGCAGAAGACGTCGCAGTAGCGGGCCAACCCCTCGGCGGCGACCCGGGGGATCATCTCCTCGACGACCAGGTCGACGTAGGCCTCCGGCCGGCCCCGATACTCGGGCGGGACGGCGTGGGCACCCAGGAAGGTCGGCACCACCCTCTGGGGCCCCTTCCGCCCGAGGGCAGCGGCCACCCTCAGCATCTTCAGCTCGTCCTCGGTGGAGAGGCCGTAGCCGCTCTTGATCTCCACCGTCGTGGTGCCGTGGCGGAGCATCTCCTCCAGGTAGCCCCGCGCACGCAGCTCCAGCTGCTCGGCGGAGGTGGCCCGGGTCGCGCGAACGGTGCTGAGGATCCCTCCCCCCTTGGCCAGGATCTCCAGGTAGCCGGCCCCCTCCAGCCGCCGAGCGAACTCGTCGGCCCGGTCGCCGGCGAAGACGGCGTGGGTATGCGGATCCACGAAGCCGGGGAGCACCGTCCTTCCGGAGGCATCGATCACCCGAGCCCCGGCCGCCACCTCCACCGAGGCGCGCACCTCGGAGGTGGCGCCCACGGCCAGGATCCGACCGTCCTCCCCGGCGGCCAGGGCACCGTCCGGTATCAGCCCCAGCTCGCCCTGGGCCGCCCCCTTCCGGGGGCCGGCCGGTCCCGCCAGGGTGATCATCTCGGCAGCGTGTTCTATCAGGAGGGCTGCCTGGCTCATAATGCCCTCACCCCGACCCTCTCCCAGAGGGAGAGGGAGATTTCGAGCGCAGGGCGGGACCCTGTGCCCGCCGCCCGCCCAGCACTCGTAGGTTCGGGCGGCAGGGCAGAGCGCCCTGCCCCAGATCATCTTCCTATCCGCCCATCCCCAGGTAGGCCCTGCGTACCTCTGGGTTCGTGGCGAGCTCGGAGGCCGGGGCGTGGAAGGTGAGGCAGCCGGCTTCCAAGACGTAGCCTCGATCCGCCACCTGCAGCGCCTTCCGGGCGTTCTGCTCCACCAGAAGGATGGTGACCCCCTGCCGCTTCAGCTCCGCTATCGTGCGGTAGATGTCGGCCACCACCTTCGGGGCCAGCCCCATGCTCGGCTCGTCCATCAGCATGATCCGAGGCCGCGCCATCAGCGCCCGGCCGATGGCCAGCATCTGCTGCTCGCCGCCGCTCAAGGTGCCCGCCGGCTGCCCGGCCCGCTCCCCCAGAATCGGGAAGAGCTCCTTCACCCGCTTCACGTCGGAGGCCACGTCCCGGTCCCGTCGGGCGTAGGCCCCCACCAGAAGGTTCTGGTCCACCGAGAGCCCCGCAAACACCCTGCGGCCCTCGGGCACCAGGGCGATCCCCATCCTCGCCCGCTCGTGGGCGGCCATTCGGGTCACCTCGCGCCCCTCCAGCAGGATCTTCCCGCCGGCCGGCGAGATCTGCCCGGCCACCGACCTCAGGGTCGAGGTCTTTCCGGCCCCGTTGCCGCCGATGATGGCCACCAGCTCGCCGGCCCCCACTGCCAGGGATATCCCGTGGACAACCTCCACACGATCGTAGCGAACGATCAGCTGGTCAACCCGCAGCAACTCGGTCATTCGTCGTCCTCGCGACCCAGGTAGGCCTCGATCACCTCGGGGTCGGCGCTGACGCCGGCGGGATCCCCCTCGGCGATCTTCGCCCCGTGGTCCAGCACCACCACGTGGTCGCTGTGCCCCATGACCAGCCCCATGTTGTGCTCGATAAGCAGAACGGTCATTCCCCGCCTGCGAAGGTCGTCGATCAGCCTCAGCAGATCTTCGATCTCCGCCTGCACCAGCCCCGCCGTCGGCTCGTCCAGCAGCAGCAGCCGCGGCTCCAGGGCCACCGCTCGGGCCAGCTCCAGACGTCGCTGCATCCCGTAGGGTAGCTCCCTGGCCACCTCCCCAGCCTGCCTCTCCAGCCCCACGAAAGCCAGCAGCTTCTCTGCCTCCTTCACCAGCTTCGGGTCCTGGCTGCGGCGCAATCCGCCGAAGAAGCCGCGGTTCATCCGAGCGCCCAGGGCCGCGATCACGTTCTCTCGAGCCGTGAGGGTGCCAAACAGCCGCATGTTCTGGAAGGTCCGGGCCAGCCCGGCGCGGGCCAGATGGTGGGCTCCCCACCCGGTCACGTCTCGGCCCTCGAAGACCACCCGGCCGCCCGTGGGCCGGATGATGCCGGTGACCACGTTGAAGAGGGTGGTCTTGCCCGCCCCGTTGGGGCCGATCAGCGAGGTGATGGAGCCGGCGGCCACCCCGAAGCTCACCTCGGAGAGGGCGGTGACACCACCGAAGCGGCGGGTGAGGCCATGGATCTCCAGGAGGACCGGTAGAGGCTCAGCCATGCTTCGCCCGCCACTTGAGGGATCGAGCCCGCAGCCGTCGGGCGACCCAGGAGCGCTCGCCCAGCAGACCGCCCGGCTGGAAGACCATGACGGCCACGATCAACGCGCCGTACACCGACATCCGGTATTCGGCCAGGGGCCGGAACAGCTCGGGCGCCATCCCCAGCAGCAGCGCCCCCAACAGCGCCCCGCGGACGGTGCCCATGCCCCCGACCACGATCATCGCCAGCGCTGTGATGCTTTCGTTGAAGCCGAAGTTGTAGGCGATGATGAAGCCCAGGTGGTGGGCCAGCAAAGAGCCGGCCAGCCCCGCGTAGCCCGCCCCTATGGCGAAGGCCAGCACCTTCAGCCGGGTGACGTCCAGCCCCATGGCTCGGGCGGCCAGCTCGTCGTCCCGCAGCGCCCGCCAGCCGAGGCCTATCCAGGAGCGGTCCAGCCAGAGGCTCAGCGCCACTCCCAGGGCAGCCAGGATCGCCACCATGAGAAAGAAGGTGTCGGTGCCGAAGCTGAAGCTGCCGACGGAGGGGTACGGGATGCCGCCGATCCCCAGGGATCCGCCGGTGAAGGGCAGGTAGAGGGCCAGGCTCTGGGTAACCAGGCCCAAACCCAGGGTGACGATGGCCAGGAAGTCCTCCTTCAGCCGGAGGCTCGGCAACCCCAGCAGCACCCCCAGTCCGGCCGCCACCACCACCGAAAGGGGCATGGTGACGAACCAGGACCAGCCCAGGTTCGTCGTCAAGATCGCCGTGGTGTAGGCACCGAAGGCGTAGAAGGCTGCGTGGCCCAGACTCACCTGGCCGGCGTAGCCGGTGATGATGTTGAGGCCCAGGGCCATCAGGACCCAGATACCCACCACTATCCCAACCGTGAGCGCGTAGCTGTCCAGCCCTACCAAAGGGATAACCTCTTCGTGTACTCGACCTCGGCCCCGAGGACCGGGCTAACCGATACGAGCCGCGCGTAGCAACGACCTCAGTCGTTCGTAACCACGAGGAACCAACGACTGAAGTCGTTACTACAATGAGCTACTCACACCTTGTCCACGGACCGCCCGAACAGCCCCTGGGGACGGAAGAGCAGGATGGCGATCAGCAGCACGAAGGCGATGGCGTCGCGCCCCAGGGGCAGGTTGAAGTAGCCCGTCGCCAGGGTCTCCACCAACCCGAGAGCCAGCGCGGCCACCACGGCGCCGGGGACGCTCCCGAGCCCGCCCAGCACCACGATGGCGAAGGCCTTCATGCCGGGAATGGCGCCCATCCCGGGATCCACGGCGTTGAAGTACATCCCCACCAGCACGCCCGCCAGCCCGGCCAGGGCGCTGCCAACGAAGAAGGTGAGGGCCACCACCCGGTTCACGTCGATCCCCATGGAAGCCGCGGTCTGGCTGTCCTGGGCTACGGCCTGGAGGCCGAGGCCCACCTTTGTTCCGCGGATCAGGTACACCAGCAGGGCCAGCCCCAGCAGGCTCGCGGCGAAGACCAGCCCCTGCTTGAAGGTCAACTGCACGGGGCCGAAGATCACGCTGCCGGGGAAGTCGGTCGGAAACGGCCTGGTATAGGGGCCGGCGGCTCGACGCAGCATGTCCTCCAGGAAGATGTACACCCCGACGCCTGCGATGAGGGGTGCGATGGGCGACTCCCCCCGCAACCTCCGGTAGACCAGTCTCTCGATCAACACGCCCAGGACGCCTGCCACCACCAGCGCCAGGGCCAGCGCGGGCCAGAAGGGCAGGCCGCTGGCCACCATCAGAAACAGCGCCACGTAGGCCGTCACCATGTAGACGCCGCCGTGGGCGAAGTGGAGTACCCGCAGCAC
Source organism: Chloroflexota bacterium (assembly GCA_027356795.1). Classification (GTDB taxonomy): domain Bacteria; phylum Chloroflexota; class UBA6077; order UBA6077; family UBA6077; genus JAJYNT01. Next base: position 4,664 of record DAHVXI010000073.1, read on the forward strand.
GCCGTAAACCAGGGCGAGCCCGGTGGCTATCAGGGCGTAGACGATGCCTATTGTCAGACCATTCGCAAGTTGCTGAAGCATCTTGTCCTTATGACGGGGGACGGGGTTGTCTCTCTCCCTCTCCCTCTGGGAGAGGGTCGGGGTGAGGGCCGTTTGGTTGGCAACGTCTCAGCCCTCACCCGCCCTCGCTGCGCTCGGGCGGCCTCTCCCAAGGGGAGAGGCGATCGTGCGTCTCCCACTCTCCGCGTCTACACCCTACTTAGCGGCCGGATCGAACTTGTCCACGTACTGGAACTCGCCGTTCTGCACCTTCACCAGGAAGATGGTCTTCACCACCTCGCGGTCCTTGTCGAACTTCACGTTGCCCGCTATGCCCTCGATGTTGGTCGCGGGCAGCGCGCCCTTGATCTGATCGGGGGTGGTCCCACCCCGCTTCATGGCGTCGGCCAGGACGGCCACGGAGTCGTAGGCCGAGGCGGCAAGGAAGTCCGGGGTGCCTCCGCCGTACTTGGCCTTGTAGTTCTTGATGAAGTCCTGGACCTTCGGGCGAGGATCCTGCCGCGAGAAATCGGTGGTCAGGATGACGCCCTCGGCGTCCTTGCCCGCCAGCTTGGGGAACTCCGGAGAGTCCACGCCGTCGGTGGACACGATCGGCTTGGTGAAGCCCATCTGCCGGGCCTGCTGGACTATCAGGGAAGCCTCGGCATAGTACCCGACCACGTACAGGGCATCGGGGCTGGAGTCCTTCACCGCCGTGATCAGGGGTGCGAAGTCCTTCTGGCCGATGGAGTAGGTCCGGGCGATGGGCACAGTCCCTCCGCCGCTCTTCATCGCCGCGTCGAAGCCTTCGGCGATGCTCTTGCCGTAGTCGTTGTCCACGTTCAGCATGGCGATCTTCTTGTAGTTCAGCTTCTTGGTGGCGTAGTCCGCCATCGCCTGGCCCTGAACCTGGCCCACGTAGATGATCCGGTAGATGTAGTCGCCGGCCTTGGTGATCTCAGGGTGCACCGCGTAGGCGACTACCATGGGGAGCTTGGCCCGCTGGAAGATCGGACCCGCCGCCCGAGAGGGCGTGCTGTAGGAGCCGTCCACCACGGCCGCAACCTTGTCCTGCTCGATCAGCTTCTGGGCAACGCTGGAAGCCTGCTCCGACTTGTTCTGGTCGTCGTAGGGGACCAGAACGAGCTTGACGCCGGGGATCGCGTTGGCCGCGTTCAGCTCGTTGATGGCCATCTCAGCGCCGTTCTTCGCGCTGGTGCCATCGGAGGCCGAGTCGCCCGTCAGCGGGCCGAAGAAACCGATCTTGACATCTTTCGCTCCTCCCGCCGCCGTGCCTCCCGCGGAGCTCGACGGCTGCGACTGGCACGCGCTCAGCGCAACGACCGCGACCACCGCGAGCGCGGCTAACCCAACCAATGGCCATCGTAGCGACATCCTCATCGTGGGCACCTCCTCTTCATTGTCTCCCTCTCCCTTTGGGAGAGGGTCAGGGTGAGGGCTGTTTGGTTGGCAACGTCTCAGCCCTCACCCGCCCTCGCTGCACTCGGTCGGCCTCTCCCAAGGGGAGAGGCGGTACGAGCACCTACTCCTCCAGACTGGGGAGCCGGATGCCCAGCTCCCGGGCCGTCTCGATCGCCTCGGGATACCCCGCGTCGGCGTGGCGCACCACCCCCATGCCGGGGTCCGTCTTCAGCACCCTGGCCAGCTTCCGCTCCGCCCGCTCGCTGCCGTCGGCCACGATCACCAGGCCGGCGTGCAGACTGAAGCCCATCCCCACACCGCCGCCGTGATGGACGCTCACCCAGCTTCCGCCGGCCGAGCAGTTGATCAGAGCGTTCAGGATCGCCCAGTCGGCGATGGCGTCTGACCCGTCCCGCATCGCCTCGGTCTCGCGATAGGGGGAGGCCACGGAACCGGCGTCCAGGTGATCGCGGCCGATCACGACCGGCCCTTTCAGCACCCCCTCCCGGACCATTCGGTTGAACTCCAGACCCGCCCGGTCCCGCTCCCCATAGCCCAGCCAGCAGATGCGGGCGGGCAAACCCTGGAAGTGGATCTTCTGGCGGGCCAGGGTCAGCCACCGCTTCATGCTGGCGTTCTCGGGGAAGAGCCTCAGGAGAGCCTCGTCGGTGCGATAGATGTCCTCGGGATCGCCGGAGAGGGCGGCCCACCGGAAGGGCCCCTTGCCCCGGCAGAAGAGCGGCCGGATGAAGGCGGGGACGAAGCCCGGATAGCTGAAGGCGTCCTCCACGCCGGCCTCTTTGCCCCGCTGCCGCAGGTTGTTTCCGTAGTCGAAGACCACGGCGCCCCTCCGGACGAACTCCAACATCGCCTTCACGTGCTCGGCCATGGAGCGATAGGCCAGTTCCACGTAGCGGGCCCGATCTGTGCGCCGCAGCTCCTCGGCCTGGGCAACGCTCATCCCCTGAGGCACGTACATGGAGGGGTCGTGGGCCGGGGTCTGGTCGGTGACGATGTCCGGGGTGATCCCCCTCCGGATCAGCTCGTTGGTCACGTCGGCGGCGTTGGCCTGCAGGGCGATGGAGAGGGGCCGCCCTGCCTCCTGGGCCTCGCGCGCCTTCGCCAGCGCCTCGTCCAGGCTCGCGGTCCAGCTATCCAGGTAGCCGGTCTCCAGCCGCCGCTGGATCCGGCGCTCGTCCACCTCGGCTATGATGGCGACGCCCTCGTTCATGGTGATGGCCAGGGGCTGGGCGCCCCCCATGCCGCCCAGGCCGGCGGTCAGCACCAGCCTCCCGCGCAGGGTGCCGCCGAAGTGCCGATCCGCGGCCGTGGCCAGGGTCTCGTAGGTCCCCTGGACGATCCCCTGGCTCCCGATGTAGATCCAGCTGCCGGCGGTCATCTGGCCGTACATGGTGAGACCCATCGCCTCGAGCCGGTCGAACTCCTCCCAGGTGGCCCAGTGGGGAACCAGGAGGGAGTTGGCGATCAGCACCCGGGGCGCATCCTCGTGGGTGCGGAACACGGCCACCGGCTTTCCGCTCTGCACCAGCAGGGTCTCGTCGTTCTCCAGCCGCCGCAGCTCGCGGACTATGGCGTCGAAGGCCTCCCAGGAGCGGGCGGCTTTCCCCCGCCCGCCGTACACCACCAGATCCTGCGGGCGCTCGCCCACCTCGGGATCCAGGTTGTTCATCAACATGCGGAGAGCCGCTTCCTGCTCCCACCCTTTGCAGCTGAGCTGACCGCCGCGGGGAGCCCGAATCACCCGCGGTCCCGTCGTGGTTGTCGCCATGGCTGTCCCTCCTTAGCCAGACACTAGCTGCCCGAACGCACCCGATGATCGGCGGAATGGCTCACCCGCAACCCGTGGGCGAAGCCCTCCGGCCAGATGGCCATGATCTCCTCCCCCGCCGCCTGCAGGGCACGGAGAAACTCGAGCCGGCGTTCCAGGGGGAACCGGAAGGTCGGCGCGACGATGTCGATGGCGCCCAGCGGCGCCCCAGTCACCCGGTGCCTCAACGGCACGGCGACGGCAGCCACGTGGGGGATCAACTCCTCCTCCTGGGTTGCGTAGCCGAGGGAAGAGGCCCGCTCCAGCTCGGCCCGCAGCGTGCCCAGATCGGTGATGGTGCGATCGGTCAGGGCCTGGAGCCCCTGCCGGGCCACGATGCCCGTGGCCTCATCCAGGTGGAAGGCGCTGAGCCACGCCTTTCCGGCGGCGCTGGCGTGCAGGGCCATCACCCGCCCCATCAGCGACTTCACCGCGATCCGGGCATCCCCCTCGGCCTTGGCGATGACGTACAGCTGCTCGCCGTCGCCCGCCGACAGCTGCACCAGCTCCCCCACCTCGGCCGCCAGCCGGCTGAGGATGGGCTGGGAGCTACCGGGGAAGCCGAGCCGGTCGGTGAGGCGGTTGACCAGGGCCAGCAGCTTCAGGGTTAGCTCGTACCGGCCGGTGATGGGGTTCTTGACCAGGTAGCCGGCGCCCTCGAGGGTGCTGAGGAGCCGGAAGGTGGAGCCCTTGTTGATCTCCAGCCGTAGGCTCAGGTCGCTCACACCGATACCGTCGGGGGAATCCACCAGGATCTCGAAGATCTCCATCACCTGGCTAACAGCACCAACCATCGTGACCCTTCCCGGAAGCCGCGGCGGCGAGGATGCGCAACAGGATTGCACCATGCAACCGAGTTGCTTCGGACGGATTGTAGGAGGAATCGAGGGCGGCGTCAAGCCCCAGACGACCGGCGTCCTTCGCCCCGCAATCGCACGACCGAGACTGGTCCTTCGCCGCCGTGGCCTGCGGCGGCGTCTCAGGAGGCCCGCTCCACTCCCATCGCCCGCGGCCTCTTCGGTGCCCCGCGGGGTGGGCCAGGATCCGGCCCGCTACGCCGCCTCTTTTCCCCGATCCTCGGAGGGCGGCTCGGCCTCCTGATCGATCCCCGTGAAGATTATGCCCGGGCTCCACGGGGTACCCAGGAGGGGCAGGAGGAGAAGTGCCGAAAAGAGGCCACCATCCTACGGCCGGGGCAGGCTGCTATCCACCACCCGCCCCTCCCGCATCACGAGCCGGTGCTGGAAGGCGGCCAGGTCGAAGGAGCGATTGTGGGAGATGACGAAGATCTGGCTGAAGCTCTCCGCTACCCGGCCGGAGGTGAGTAGCTGAACCAGGGCCTCCGTTCGGGGTCCGTCGAAGGAGCTGAGGGGCTCGTCCAGGAAGAGGAAGCCCGGCGTGGCCCCCAGCTCCTGGGGCAGGGTGGCCAGGGCGAAGGAGAGGCGGAGCGCCAGGGAGAACTGGTCCCTGGCTCCTCCCGAGAAGACGCTCTTGGAAACGTAGCGACCGGCAGCGTCGTCCCACACCTCGGTCTGGTAATCCTCGGCGATCCGCGCCTCGTGGTACCGGCCGGCGGTCAGCAGGGGAAGGATCTGCCCCAGGTTTCGTTCGGTGTTGGGCAGCACCATGCGAACCATGCGCTCCACGGCCCCCTCCACCAGGAGGGCGGCCCGGCGCCTCACCTCCAGCTCGCGGGCCAGCTTCCGCAGATGGAGCCGGCACGCCTCCACCTCGGGGGCGCCCAAGTCTCCCATCCTCTCCCCCAGTCTCCTGTGCCGGCCCTTCAGCTCGCCCATCTTCGCCACCAGAAGGTCCCGCTGCAGGGCCAGCTGGGACTCCCCTTGGGCCGCCTTGCCGGCCAGCTCGCCCATGGAACGGAAAGAGACCACCGCCATCAGCACCGGCACGACCATCGGGGGGAGCACCCAGAGGGCAGCCTGGCGACCCGAGGCGAAGAGGGCCGCGGCGAGAAGCAGTATCAGCCCGCTCCCCGCCAGGGCGAGAATACCCCGCCGCCTAAGCGAGGCCCGGGAGGTCCGGACGGCCGCGAGGTCGGCAGCGATCTTTGCCCAGGCTCTCTCCCCAGCTTCTGCCGATCGAGGAATCGAGGCTTCAGCCGGATCGTCCCCATTCATTTGGGAGGGCGAGGCTCCTGCCGAGCCGGTCGACGGCCTCGTCGGGGATGGCTCGGGAGGACCCTCGCCCTCCCGCCGTGGCAACGGAGCGCCTCGCAGCGCCGCCTCCAGATCGGCCCTCTCCGAGGCCACGTCGGGCAGCTGAGCCGCCACCTCGGCCATCTCCAAACGATCCCTGGCCTCGGCCAGCATCCGCTCGTCCTGGAGGGTGACCTTGAACCGGTCGGCCAGCTCCGTCAGCCGCTCCAGGTTCAGCAGCTTCCGCAGCGAGTCCCTCCGCTGCCCGCCGGCCAGGTCCTCAAGCTTGGAGAGCTTCTTCTGCTCCACGAAGCAGGAGTTCAGCAGCGCCTCGCCGTCCAGCCCGCCCAGCTCCTCGACCACTCGGGCGTTGACGGCCAGAACCCCGGCCACCCGCTCCTCCGGCGCCCCGGCAGGACGCACCACCAGGCTAGCCTGGCTGGGCTTCCCCCGGGCCAACCCGCGGCGGACCTCCAGCTCGGTCTCGCCCACCTCCAGCAGCAGCTCGACGGTAGCGGACTCCGCCTCGTAGTGGATCACGCTCTCCAGGTTCCCCCTCCCCCTGCCCTCGGTGGCCAGGGGGACGCCGTAGAGGGCGTAGAAGACGCTCTCGAAGAGGGTGGACTTGCCCGATTCGTTCAGACCCTCCACCAGCACGCTCCCCTGCCGAGGGAAAGCCAGATCCAGCTGCCTCAGCAGCTTGAAGTTCTCGACCCGAAGCCTCTTGAGAAGGATCACTGGTACTCCTCCAGGATCGCTCGGGTGGCTTCCTCGATGAGAGCCCTCTCCTGCTCGCTGGTGGCCGCTTCCCACTGCTCCCGGGCGTACCGGGCCAACTCCTCCCGCTGGGAGAGCCTGCCGCCTCGAGCAATCGAGGGGATCTGCGCGTCCTCCACGTACAGGCCGGTGGTGTCCAGATCCAGGAAGAAGCAGCGAGCCGCACCGTACTCGGCGATCTCCCTCAACCGAAGGTCGTGGTAGCGCTGGCGGGAGATGGGGCCCTCCAGCGACACCCGCACCATGGCCTCCCGCCGGCAAACCTCTTCCATGCGGGCCATCACCCTCTCGGCGGGATCTTCCTCCAACTCCGAGGTGGGGATCACCAACTGCTCCCGGGGCTGGCACTCCACCGGTAGCTGCTGAAGCTTCGGCGGCCGGCCCGGCTCGGCCTCTACGTAGACGAAGCCCGGACGAGCCTCCACCTCGGCGAAGGTCATCCGCTCCGTCGCACCGGGCACCACCACCGTCCTTTCGCCCCAGCGGAAGGCCGCGAAGCGGTGGACGTGGCCCACCAGCAGGCAGTCGACGCCCTCCAGCTTCTCCACCGTCTGCCGCCGCACGATCGGCTCCGGGGCACCCGGGTACACGTGTCCCTCCAGGCTGCCGTGGAGCAGCAGGAGGGTCACGTCGGCCTCAGGCCGCCACTCCAACCCCTCCAGAGGATCCGATCCGGCCGGTGCGGTAGGGTCGGGTGGCATCCCACCCACGGCGACCCGCATCCCCTCGATCTCGAAGAGCTCGGTATCCACCCACGTCGTAGAGACGCGACACGGGGCATCTCTACCATCCTTCCACGTGGCGTCTCCACCATCCCTGGCCGGATCGCCCAGCAGTCGCAGGCCGCCGAGACGGGCGAAGCTCCCCTGAGGGGTTGCCGGGGACCGGCCGTTCCGCATCCGAGTGGTATCGTGGTTGCCGCCGATGCCCAGGGAGCGCACTCCCGCCGCCCGCAGGCGGGCCAGCTGCTCGGCCACGAACTGCCGCTCCACGTTGCGGGGCTCGGGGGAATCGAAGAGGTCGCCCACCTGAAGGAAGAGGTGGGCCCGCTGCTCCAGGGCGTAGTCCACCGCCGCGGCGAAACCCCGGCGCAGCCATGTCCGCCGCTCTTCCAGCCTCTGAGGGAACATCCTGTCGTAGTGCCGGCCCAGGTGGTTGTCGGCCGTCACCACCATGCGGATGGCGATGGCTATCCTCCGGAAGTCGATGATCGGTGCTGAGGAAACCCGCAACCCCGCGGATTCTACGGGATTCTAGCACTTTCGTTCGAGTACCGTAGGGGGCGTCGACGATGTAGGGCAGGGCGCTCTGCCCTGCCGCCCGGACAGCGGCCGGCCCGGCATAGGGCGGGGTCTTGTACCCCGCCGCCCGGACAACCACGACCGGCGGGCGGCGGGGGATAAACCCCCACCCTACGTCATCGAGGCCATCGACCGGGGGCGGGCGAGGACGCGTGCTCCCGGCAAGAGACGGCCGCTACCTCGTCGGGTGCATCGAGCAGCCGGTGCAACCCTCGCAGCTCCTCCCGGGCACCAATCCCCAACAACGGGGGCAACGGGTCACCATCGGATCGTCGACCGCGTAGCCGCACTGAGGGCATCGACGCAGGCCGCAGGCCTCGACGACCGTCTCGTCTATCCGCTGGGATCGTTCTTCCTTCTTGGCCATGGCTTACATCCAGCACCCCGTTAGATCAGCAATTGGGAAATCACCCCGCCCACCGCGAAGGCGGCCACGAGGCAACCGACCCACACCACCGCGGCCTCCCGCCAGCCCCGCTCCTTGAACAGCATCATCACCGAGGCGATGCAGGGAACGAACAGGGTCACGGTGACCAGGGCCACCAGGGTCTGCTGGGGCGTCAACTGCATGTTCAGCAGCCCGGCGGCGCCGTAGTCCCGGCGGACGAAGCCCATCACGAAGGCCGTGGCGGCTTCCTTGGGCAGCTGCATCCACCCCACCGTCAGCGGCGACAGCAGATCCTGAACCCCCTGGAGCCAACCGGTGATCTGGGCGACGCTCAGCAGCACCGACCCGATCGCGAAAAGGGGCCCGGCATCGGAGAGGAACATCTGCACCTTGCTGAGGGTCTTCCGCAGCACGTTCCCCGTGCGGGGTATCCGCAGGGGTGGCAGATCGATCAGCAGCCCGGTGGATTTCCCGGGCATCATCTGGTTCAGCAGGGTCCCCACGATCACCAGGATGGCCACGATGATGGCGCTGTAGAGGAGCGCGAAGCCCGGCCCCAGGGTCGCCAGCATCGCCGTGATCACCGCCAACTGGGCGGAGCATGGGATGGTGAGCCCCAGCAGCGCCACGGCGATCCGCCGCTCCCGCTGCGAGCCGAGGATGCGGGTGGTCATGGTGGCCATGGTGACGCAGCCCAGCCCCAGGATCATCGGCACGATGGCCCGGCCGTTCAGCCCCAAGCCTGTCAGCGCCCGGTCCACCAGGGTCGCGAGGCGGGGCAGGTAGCCGGAGTCCTCCATCACCGCCAGCGCCAGGTAGAAGCCGATCACCAGCGGAAGCAGCAGCCCCAACAGGTAGGTGACCGTCATGGTGAAGAGACCGAACTCGCCCGCCAGCACCGTGGCGAGAGGGGAGTCGGGCGCCAGGAAGCGCTCCACCAGCCCCCGGACGAAGGGCTCGTAGACGCCCTTCATGACCGTCTTCTCGGTGAAGCCCACCACCTGCTGGGCTACCAGGAAGCCAATCAGGTAGTAGAGGACCACCAGCACGCCGCCGAGGATGGGGATCCCCGTGAGGGGCTGCACCATCCATCGACCCAGCCTCTCCGCGAAGCCCCCCTCCTCACGGGTATCGAGCACCACTCGAGAGACCAGATCGTTGACCCGCTGCCGCCGGTGGATGTACAGCTCCTCCCGAGCGCTCTGGGGCTCCAGGCCGGCCCTGGCCGCCACCTCCAGGTCCCCCTCGGCCGCCAGCAGCAGCTCCGGGTTGGGAGCGGTGGAGCCGTACCAGGACTTCAGCTTCGCCAGCAGGCTGGGATCGACCCTTCCCGGTCGGGCGTGGCAAATGACGTCCTTCAGTTCATCCATGCCCCGCCCCTGAACGGCAACGGTGGGAACCACCGGCACCCCCAGCGTCTCCTCCAGCTGCCCCACGTCTATCTTGAGCCCCTGGGCCTCCACCTCGTCCATCATGTTCAGGGCCACCACCAGGGGTATCCCCATGTCGATCAGCTGCTGGGTCAGGAAGAGGTCTCGCTCCAGGTGGACGGCATCGACGATGTTCACCACCAGGTCGGACTTCAGGATGATGTCGCGGGCGACCCGCTCCTCGTCGTTGAAGGAGGCGACGCCGTAGATGCCGGGGGTGTCGACGATCAGGTCGTCCCCCCAGCGTCCCTGGGCGATGTCGACGGTGGTTCCGGGGAAGTTGGAGACGTCTACGTAGATTCCGGTGAGGGCGTTGAAGAAAACGGACTTGCCGGTGTTGGGGTTGCCGACCAGGACGATCCGCCGGGCCGGCGAGAAGAGAGGTCCACGCCCCCCATGGTGTCTGTGCCCGTGGCCCAGGGTCACACCGCCGTGGTGGGCATGCATTACAGGGCCTCGACGCTGATGCTGCGGGCGATGCCGCGGCCGATGGCGATCTCCTGCCGGCCCCGACGTATGACTACAGGTCCGGCCGGGAGCTTCTCGGCGCAGCGCACGTCGGCGCCCTCGCCGATGCCGAAGCGGATAGCCTGGAACCGAACCTGGGGATCGTCGATCTTGAGAATGCGAACGCGGTCGCCGCGTCGAACCATGTCCAGGGTCATCGTTGTCCCTCCTTCAGAGTGGGCGGCCCCGCGCCTGCCTGAAGCCAGTGTACTGCTATTGCGATCCATTTGCAACTACCTGGCGACGGATCCCCATCGCCGCCGGCGATGGTCCTCTTGATGGCCGGCGGCGTTGACCCCTGCGGGGACGGTCGCCGGCAGGAACCGACTGCTACGAGAGCTGTCTCCCCGCCACGGCCCCACGGCAGCCGTTGCAGACGCCGACGAAATCGATCTGTCCCCGCTCGATGGTGAAGTCGTGGGGCGTCGCCGCCAGGGTCTTCATCCTCTCCACCACCGCTCCCGACACCTCCGTCACCCCGCCGCACACCCGGCACAGCAGGTGGCAGTGCTCCTGGGGGCTCCTGGATTCGTAGTGGTGGTGCTCGTCCCACAGGTGGAGCTCGTCCACCAGCTTCAGCTGCTTCAGCAGTCCCAGGGTCCGGTACACCGTGGAGAGGCTGATCCTCTCCCCCCGATCCCTCGCCCGGCGATGGATCTCCTCGGCATCGAGGTGCTCCTCGGACTGCTGGATGATCTCCAGGAGGGCCGCCCGCTGGGACGTCATCCGCCGCCCCGTGGTGTTGATGGCCCGCCGCGCCGTCGAACTTAGCCGCTCCGTCGACTCCGTTGTCATCCCATTCCCCTTGTTGCAAGGAGTTTTCATTTGCAATTGTACCACCCGGCGCGAAGTTGTCAAGATCTTGAACCAGGGTCTTCCGATGGAGCTCGGCCGGCCGGCCGGCCCGAAACGTGCACCTCCGACTGTCGAACCTTTCCGGCCCGACGGACCTTCGGCGGTGGCCGCCCTGCGGCAGCAGGACGGCTAGGCCGGCAGCTCCGAGCCGCCGGGCCCCCGGGTCCTCAGGAGTCCGATCCGTGGGGAGAAAAGCCGAAGAGCGGCAACCGAAATTCGACCTATCGGAGGCAGCCGACATCATCGGCGCCGACGCGGCCGACCAAACCTCCGGCACGCCGGAGACGCCCGATGAATGGATAGAGGAGCAGCCGCTGGTCGACGAGCCGACTCGCCCCCTGGACGCCGGCGAGCCCTCTCCCTTCCAGCCGGCGGCCGCCACCCCTGCTTCCGAGGAATCCCCTGAGCCGGAGCGCGGGGACGAGAAGCACGATCAGGGTTAGCCTTGGGCGGCCCGTCTGGAGGGGGCACCCACCCCTGAGGCTCCCAATTTGCGGTAGATGGCCTATGTCTTCCGGAAAAGGGGGCCAAGATGCTGCGATTCTCGGGAGGAAGGGCAGTATTCGGCAAGGCTATCAGGGTAGCCCTGGCGCTGGCCCTGTGCGCGTCCTGCCTTGTGGCACCGGCACCAACGGCAACCGCCGCCTCGGCCGGCAACGGCCCGGAGGATCGGGAACTGGAAAGCAGCCTGACAGACTACCTTTCGGGCCTGGACGGGGTCTGCGGGGTCGCGGCCGTCAATCTGAAAGATGGTCGAACCGTGTCGATCGACGCGGACAGCTCTTTCCCCACGGCAAGCATGTACAAGCTGTTCGTGATGTACCGGGTGTTCCAGGCCTTGGATAGGGGTAGCCTCTCCCCGAACGACACTGTGACCATCGAAGAGGACGACGTGATCCAGGATGAGCCCGACGGGGGGTTCGCCCCAGACGACACCCCGACGGTCAGCAAAGCCCTCGAGGCCATGATCACCCTCAGCAGCAACGCGGCGGCCCTCGCCCTCACTCGCGACATCGGCGGGTGGCCGGAGGTCGAGTCGGCTGCCCGGGAGTTGGGGATGACCAACACCACCACGGTGGACGGCGACCTCTGGAGCACCCCCAGCGACATGGCTCACTTCTTTCAGCTGCTGGCGAGCCAATCCCTGGTCGGCAAGAGCGCCAGCGTGAAGATGATCGGCCTGCTGCTCCAGCAGACGGTCAACGACCGGCTGCCTGCGCTGCTACCCCCCGAGGCCGCCGTCGCACACAAGACGGGAGAGCTGGACGACGTGTGGAACGACGCCGGCATCGTCTATGGAACCGGGGGGAGCTACGTCATCGTGGTGATGAGCCGTGGGGGCACCCCGGAGGACGAGATACGGGCCGAGGCGGAGCTATCCCAAATGGTGTACGCCCAGTACGGGAAATAGAACCGAAGGTGGGTTGCGATTCCATGCTGATGCCATCACAATTGCAGCGGATGGAGCCCTCACACGGTGGGGGACTCAACCCTAGCCGAGGAGGTGGCTGGCATGTACCATCGCATTCTGGTCCCGTTGGATGGATCCACCCTGGCTGAAGCTGCTTTACCCCACGCCGTTGCCGTCGCCCGTCGCTTCGAGGCGAGCCTCACCCTGCTGCAGGTGGTCACCACCCTGCCGGTGGCGGCCGCCGTTGACGCGGGGGCCACCGCCGGAGCCGAGGTGGTGATGTCGGTGGAGGCCATGGAGGCCAGCGAGCAAGCCGCCCACGAGTACCTCGACCAGGTCGCCCAACGGCGGGAGCTGGTCGATATCCCCGTCCAGGCGAAGGTGGTCCGGGGCCGCCCGGCCCGAGAGATCGTCCGCCTCGCCCGGGGGGAAGGGGTGGATTTGATCGTCATGTCCACCCATGGCCGGTCCGGCCTGGGGCGGCTGGTGTTCGGCAGCGTCGCAGACCAGGTGCTCCGGGAATCGGGGATCCCGATCCTGCTGGTTCGCCCTCAGGGGCAAACGGCGGCCTCGTAGAAGAGAGGAATCCCGTTCATGACCAAGAGGCACGCCCCCGACTACCTTCGTCGGGAGGCCGGCATCCTGCTGCACCCTATCTCCCTCCCTGGCCCTCACGGCATCGGGGACCTGGGCACCGAGGCCCGAAGGTTCGTCGACTTCCTCGAGGCGGCGGGCCAGAGGCTGTGGCAGATGCTCCCCCTGGGCCCCACCGGTCACGGCAACTCCCCCTACGCCTCGCCCTCGGCCATGGCGGGCAATCCTCTCCTGATCTCCCTGGAGATCCTGGCCAAGGAGGGTTTCCTCTCCCGGGAGGACTTGGACCAGGCTCCGGCCCTCCCCGCAGCTCGGGTCGACTACGACGCCGTGGCCGCCTTCAAGCTGCCCCTTCTTCACCTGGCCTGCCAGCGATTCGGGGACAGCGCCAGCGGCCAGCAGCGAGCGGAGTTCGAGCGGTTCTGCCGGCTGAATGGCTCCTGGATGGAGGACTACGCCCTCTACGCGGCGCTCAAGGAGGCCCACGGCGGAGCGGCATGGAGCCGGTGGGAGCCGGAGATCGCTGCCTGCCAGCCCGAGGCGCTGGAGCACTGGCGCCGGCGGTTAGAGGGGGAGATCCGGTTCCACCGCTTCGCCCAGTTCGAGTTCTCTCGACAGTGGGCGGTGCTGAAGCGCTACGCGAACGAACGGGGCGTCCGCATCGTCGGGGACATCCCGATCTTCGTAGCCCTGGACAGCGCCGACGTGTGGTCGAGGCCCGAGCTGTTCCACCTGGACGAGAAGGGCAACCCCACCGTCGTCAGCGGGGTGCCGCCCGATTACTTCGCCAGGACGGGCCAGCGCTGGGGGAATCCCCTCTACCGGTGGAACATCCTGGTTCAAGAGGGGTACGGCTGGTGGGTGCAGCGCTTCCGGGTGATCCTATCTCAGGTGGACCTGGTGCGGATCGACCACTTCCGAGGCTTCCAGGCCTACTGGGAGGTGCCGGCCCAGTACAAGACCGCCGAACGGGGTCGCTGGGTGGAGGGCCCGGGCGAGCCCTTCTTCCGCGCCCTGGAGCGGGCGCTGGGCCCCCTGCCGGTGATCGCGGAGGACCTGGGGATCATCACCCCGGAGGTCGAGGCGCTGCGGGATACCCTGGGCTACCCCGGCATGAAGGTGCTCCAGTTTGCCTTCGGCGGGGACGCCCGCAACCCTTACCTGCCACACAACTTCGAGCGCCGCTGCGTGGTCTACACCGGCACCCACGACAACGACACCACCGTGGGATGGTTCAACTCACGGCCCCGCCAGGAGAGGGCCTCGATCCTCCGCTACCTGGGGAGGGATGGCAGCGAGATCCACTGGGACCTGCTGCGGCTGGCCTTGGCCTCGGTCGCCGACGTGGCGGTGGCGCCCCTTCAGGACGTGTTGGGGCTCGGCAGCGAAGCCCGCATGAACCTGCCGGGCCAGCCCAGCGGCAACTGGAACTGGCGATTCACCGCCAACCAGCTGAGCCCTCAGCTTGCCGCTCGACTTGGGGAGCTAGCGGCCACCTACGGCCGGACCTAAGATTCGGTGCCGTAGGGCGGGGTCTTGTACCCCGCCACCCGGTGCAGACGTGCGGCCAGCGGCGGGGGATAAACCCCTGCCCTACCTGAGGAACGATCCACTAACTTTTATAGTAGTCGGCGTTCTTCTGGAGGAAGCTCTGCCACTTCTCCGGCAGCTCGGCATCGGAGGTGATGGCGTTCACCGGGCAGACGGACTCGCAGGCCCCGCAATCGATGCACTCATCGGGGTTGATGTAGAGCTGCTCCGCGGCCTCGAATCCCTCCTCCTCCCGCGTCGGATGGATGCAGTCCACCGGGCATACCTCTACACACGAGGTATCCTTCACTCCAATGCAGGGCTCGTTGATAACGTAGGTCACCGGATCCTCCTTTCGCGATCTCCCGCCGGCATCTGCGAGGGGTGGGTCTGCGCCTCCCGTTGACGACAGGCTGAAGCTGTCATCAATGTACAACTACCGCCTGCCCGCGTGCAACTGGCTGCTCTATTCCAGCCGCCCCGCAGCCGCGATCAACTGGCTCACCGTCTGGGAGATCTGGCTGCTCCCCTCGGCCGATTGGCGGGTGACCTGCTCGATCTGGCGGATGGTGCTGACCACCTGCTCGCTGGCGCTCTGCTGCTGCTGGGTCGCCATCAGCATCTCCCTCGCGGCGCCGGCCACCTCCTGGACGGTCTCCACGATCTGGGTGATGGCCTCCCCGGCCCCTCGACCGAGCCCGGCGCCCACCTCCACGTCCGCCTCGCTCTTCTCCGCCGCCAACACGGTGGCGCTGGCCGCCCGCTGGATCTCCGCCACCGCCACCCTCACCTGGTGGGCTGCGCTCTTCGCCTCCGTGGCCAGCTCTTTCACCTGGCTGGCCACCACGCTGAACCTGCGCCCATACTCCCCCGCCGCCGCGCTCTCGATGGCGGCGTTCAGGGCCAGCAAATGGGTGCGGTCGGCGATTTCCGAGATCACCTCGATGATCTCCCCGATGGCCTGGGTCTTCTGCCCCAGGGTCAGGTTCTTCTCCGCCACGCTGCGCACCTCGGTGCGAATCCGGTCCAGCCCCGCGATGGTCTCCTCCACCGCCTGGTGGCCCGTCTCCGCCGCCTCCAGTGCGCTGGACACCTGGTGGGATACCGCGGCACTGTTGGAGGCGATCTGGATGGCCGCCCGGCTCAACTCCTCCATGGTGGCCACTATCTCCCCCATCGCGGCGGCCTGCTCCGTGGAGCCGCTCGCCTGCTCGTTGGAGGTGGTGGCCAGCTCCTTCGCCATGGCCTGGATCTCGGCGGCAACCCCCATGCTCACCTGGGTCCTGCTCTCGATCTCCCTCTTGGTGGCGGCCAACTCGTTGGCCCGCCGCTCGATCTCGGCCTTGGCCATCTCCAGCTCGCCCGCGTGCCGCTCCGCGTCCTTCGCTCGGGCATCCAGCTGCGCCATGGCAAAGGCCAGCCGGCTGGAGTACTCGTAGGCCAGCAGGGACAGCAGGAGGATAACGGCCAGCACCGCCAGAATGCTGCTGACCCTGCTCTCAGCCGGAGTCATGGCCACCAGCCCCGAGTCGATGTGCCCGGTAGCCACCTGGAGCAGGAAGAGGGTCACCGCCACGCCGGCCGAAGCAATCACCACGGGTCGTCGCAGCAACAGCCCTGCCAGCATCACCGGTACCACGTAGGCTGCAGAGATCACCGGCGTGCCGGCCGACCAGCTGCAGGCCGCGATGAGCAGCAGTCCGCAAGCCACCAGCAGATAAGCAGCCGACACCGTACGGCCAGCCCTGACCAGCCCTATGCTGGCTAGAGAGGCAGCCCCGAAGATGGCCGCCGCCAGCACGATGAGGGCATTCCACGGCGAGGGACCCATGAACCACAAGAGGGCGAAAAGCGCGCCGGCCCCCAGAGACGCAAGGGCGAGAATGCGGGCCAAAGACGCCACCAGCCCGCTCGTCACCTTCATCTCATAGTCGTGTGAATGGCCCATGGCCACCGCGGTCTCAGACACCTTGCGCTCCTTTCGCCCGGGATACGGGCAGGAGGATAACGGCGTGGGAATCGAAGCGGGGTAGCAGGGAGAATCCAGTACCACATGATAGCACGATCCGGCTTTGCGGCAAGAGCGACGAGGCTATATAATCTGTTGAGCTATCGACGAACCCTGTCAAAGACGGCACCTTTCCATCGTGATCCTGACCCGGGCGAAGGATCCCTGCCGTCTGAGATGCTTCGCCACCGCTCAGCACGACGGTCGGGTCGACGTCGCGTGCGAGGCGATGGATCTCTCGTCTCAACTGCTTCGCCACCGTTCAGCACGACAGCCACCGGGAGGAGCTTCCTTGCCCGCTACTATAGTAATCGACATCGATCCCATCATCTTTAGTGGTGGACCCATCACCCTGCGGTGGTATGGGCTGATAATCTCCCTGGCTCTCGTGGTCGGGGTGGCACTGGCGGTCCGGGAGGCCGGCCGGCGGGGCATCGCCGAGGACGACGTACTGTACGTCGTGCTGTGGGCCGTGCCCTTTGCCCTGGTCGGCGCACGCCTCTTCCACGTCATCGACGCCTGGCGCTACTACGCCAACTACCCCCTGCAGATCCTGGCTGTCCAGGAGGGGGGTCTAGCCATCTACGGCGGACTGGTGGGGGGTCTCGCGGGCGGATTGGTGGCCGTTCACCGCAGGGGGTTGCCTCTCTGGCGGCTGCTGGACGTCGCCGCCCCCAGCATGATCCTGGGCCAGGCCATCGGCCGAATCGGTTGCTTCATCAACGGCGACCACCAGGGCCCCCCGACGAGCCTTCCGTGGGCGACCTCTTACGTCTACCCTGGCAACCTGGCGCCCGACTCGCAGCCCAGGCACCCGGCCCAACTGTACGAGATGCTGTACGACCTAGCGCTTCTCGGCCTGCTGTTGCTGCTTCGCCGCCGGTTGAGACGAGAGGGGTTGCTCTTCACCATGTACGTGGCCCTCTACGCCTTCGGCCGCTTCTGGATCTCGGCCCTGAGGGAGGACGCCCCCTTCCTGATGGGGCTGAAGGAGGCGCAGGTAATCAGCGTCGCCGCCTTCCTGCTGGCCCTACCCCTCGCCCTCTACCTCCGGCGGCGAGGACAGCTGTTGGGTGCGTAGTGCGAGCCCGATCCTCGCACCGCGCACGGCGCACCCCACCCTCCCCACAGGCTTGTGCCTTTCGCCTTTTCCCTGTAACCTTTTGGCAATCATGGCTCACAGAGCAGTGCTGTACACGAAAGAGGGTTGCTGCCTCTGCGATCGGGCACGGGAGGTGCTTCGTCGACTCCAGGCAGAGTTCGACCTGGAGATCGAGGAGGTGGAGATAACCCGAGACCCGGCCCTGGAGGCGCAGTATGGGTGCACTATCCCGGTGGTGGTGATCGACGGCAGGCACCGGTTCGAGTCGAAGATCGCCGAGTACTACCTCCGAAAGGTGCTGGTGCCCCCCAGGCGACGGCCGTGGCAACGGTAGAGGAGACCCGCGATTTCCGCCGGACCCCCCTGGGCCCGCGGGCTCGGAGGCTGGTGCGGGCTGCCCGGAGCGGCTCCTTCTGGTTTGCCCGCCACTGGCTGGCGCTGGCCAACGGCATCAACCTGCTGGTGCTGGCGGGTTCGGCGGCGATCCCGGCCATGACGGCGGCTGGTCTCTACGGGCTGGCCAGCCCCCTGTTCGCCTCCTACCGGCTGGTGTGCCACCAGTTGCCCTACCGCTCCTTCTTCCTGTTCGGCTACCAGATGTCCATGTGCGAGAGAAACGTGGCGATCTACGCCGCCATGGGGCTGGCGGGGCTCGCCTTCGGGCTGTCTGGGCGGCGGTGGAAAGCCCTGCCCTGGAGCTGGTACCTGCTGCTCCTTCTACCGATCGCGGTGGACGGCTTCACTCAGCTGTTCGGGCTACGGGAGAGCAACTGGCAGCTTCGACTGCTGACCGGCGGCCTGTTCGGGGTCGCCACCGTATGGCTGGCCTACCCCTATCTGGACCGATACGCATCGGAGATCCTGGAAAACGAGGGGCAGAGCAGGTAACTCAAACGTGAAAGTGCGTCGACCGGTGCGCTCTGCACCCCGAACTCCGAACCGCGCACTTTCACGTTTAGATTGAAGGGTAACCCATGAGACTCTCAGGCCTATTGAAGGGCGTCGTCGCGGGGCTGTTCATCGTCTCTCTCCCGGTGCTTTTCGGCACCCTCAGCCTTCGCTGGCTGGTGTCCGACTGCGGCTGGTATCGTGCCGGCTTCGCCAAGTATGGGGTGTCGGCACGAACCGGAATCTCGCCCGACGAGCTGGGGAGGGCGGCGGACGAGATAAGCCGCTACCTGCTGATGGGGAGGGAGGACATCGACGTCCCGGTGAAGATCGGCGGCGACGTCCGTCCCCTCTTCAACCAGCGGGAGCTGATCCACATGCGGGACGTGCAGAAGCTGCTGCGCGGTTTCTACGACCTGCAGCTGGCAGCGGCCGGATTCGTCATCCTCTATCTGGGCACCAGTTGGCTGTGGCTCAGGGGGAGCTACTGGCGATCGCTGGGTCGCCACCTGCGCTGGGGAGGCGGCCTCACCCTGGCGCTGTTCGGGGGCTTCGGGGTGCTGTCGACGTTCAACTTCGACCAACTGTTCCTGGAGTTCCATCTGATATCCTTCGACAACGACCTCTGGATGCTGGACCCCACCAAGGACAATCTGATAATGATGTTCCCGCAGGGTTTCTGGTACGATTCAGCCATCCGGATGGCGCTGGCAACGGGTGCCCAGTCCCTGGGCGCCATAGTGCTGGGCAGCCTCCTCGCAAGGCAGCCCTCGGCCGTCAGCCATCAGCTGTCAGCTTCCAGGAAATAGGATCTGGCTGAGGAGAGGGTTGTGGATTCGGCCAGAAGGATCAGGCGAAGCCCGTTGTGCAGGGAGACTCAGTCGCAACGGTGCCGGACAGAAGGTCGAAGTGCTGACAGCTGATAGCTGACAGCTGATAGCTCAACAATGGGATTGGGGGAAGAACAGCCATGGCAAAACCGAGAAAGAAGCGACGGCAGCCGCGACAGATCGAAACGTCCCTGCCCAAACGACAGTACAAGCGAACCAACCGAATGCTCTACGCCGTCTCCGCGGTCCTGCTGGTGGTCTTCGGCGGCGGCGCGGCGCTGCTGGGAGCCGGCGCTCCCAAGAGTCCGGCGCCGACTCCGGTGCCCACGGTGGCCCCCGCCACCAGCGGTAGCGCCGCCGATCAGACCCAGCAGTTCACCGCAACCCCCACCCCCGTCCCGCCCACGGCAACCCCGGGACAATAGGGTCATGGGATGGGGCGACGATCGATGCCGGTTCGTCACCCTGCCCCTCGAGCGGCTGAGCGACCGACCGTTGGCGGCGTATTGCGTGCGCCCCCACGGGTCCATCTCAGGCGGGAACCCTGAGCCTCCTTCTCTCCTCCTCTGGGGTTTCACCCTCGGCCGTCGGTGACTCCTCCTTGGCCTTTCGCTGATGGAAGAAAGCGGTCACCGTGAACCAGGCCAGGGGCATGACCCCGATCCCGATGAAGACGCTGTCGGGGAGGATCCGCGCCCACAGCAGCGCATGGACCAGCGGCTGCTGGTAGAACTGGAAGCTCCTGGCCGACCAGAAGCCGTTGGTGAAGCTCTCCCCCACCTGCATCAGCCCGATGGGCAGCAGGGTGATCAGGATCATCCCCGCCAGGCCGAGGTTCAGCCCCCAGAAGGAGATCTTCAGCAGCCGATCGCTCCACCACCGGGGGTTCACCAGGTCGCGCAGGGCGAACAGCAGCAGACCGATGGCCAGCATCCCGTACACCCCCGCCAGCGCCCCGTGGCCGTGGGCCGCCGTCAGGAAGGAGCCGTGCTCGAAGTAGTTCACCGCCGGCAGGTTGATCAGGAAGCCCAGCACCCCCGCGCCGACCAGGTTCCAGACGGATGTAGCGATCAGGAACCAGAAGGAGGCCCTGTAGGGGAACTCCCGGCCGCCCGCCGTCACCATCCTGTACTGGCCGTAGGCCTCCAGCACCAGCAGGGTCAGGGGGATCACCTCCAGGGCCGAGAAGACGGCCCCCAGGGAGATCCACATGTCCGGTGCGCCGATCCAGTAGTAGTGGTGGCCGGTGCCGAGGATGCCGCTGCCCAGCAGGATTATCAGCTGGAAGTAGAGGGCCCGAAGGGTGGAGTTCCTGGTCACCAGTCCCAGCCTCACCATCAGGAAGCCGATGACCACCACGGCGAACACCTCGAACATCCCCTCCACCCAGAGGTGGATCACCCACCAGCGCCAGTAGTCCGACATGGTGATGTGGGTGCTGGGATCGAACAGGAAGCCGAAGCCGTAGAAGAAGGGGATGGCCACGGCGCTGTAGAACAGCAGGTGGGTGAGGCCGCCCTTATCCGACTCGGTCTTCATGGCGGGCCGCAGCCCCCGATAGACGATGAAGAGCCACATCACCATCCCGACGGCCAGCAGGAGCTGCCAGATCCTGCCCAGCTCCAGGTAAGCCCAGCCCTGGTTGCCCAGCAGGAACCAGAGGTTGCCCAGGAAGCCCTTGGCGCCCAGCCACTCGCCCAGCAAGCTTCCCACCACGACCAGCACCAGGGCCCCGAAGAGGAGATCCACCAGCAGCCCCTGCCGCTTCGGCTCGCGGCCCCCCACCAGGGGCGCCACGAAGATCCCCAGGGCCAGCCAGGCGGTGGCGATCCAGAAGATGGCCAGCTGCAGGTGCCAGCTGCGGGCGATGTTGAAGGGCAGCAGCGCCAGAATGTCCATGCCGTAGAAGCTGTCGCCCTGGGCGTAGTAGTGAGCCAGCAGCGCGCCCACCAGGGTTTGGGCCAGGAAGAGCAAGGTTACCACGGCGAAGTACTTGGCGGTCTTCCGCTGGCTGGGGGTCAGCGGAGCGTCGCTCAGCTTGAGCGTCTTGGCCGCTTCGGGGTTCTCCTCCATGTACATCCGGTAGCGGTGGTAGAGGAAGAGGATCACCCCGACGAACAGCACCAGAAGGGTCACGCTGATGGCGCTCCAGATCACCGAGCTGAAGGTCAGGGTGTTGCCCGCCGCGGCGTCGAAGGGCCAGTTGTTGGTGAAGGAGTAGCTGAGGCCCGGCCGATCCACCGTGGAGAGCCAGGCGGTCCATGTGAAGAAGTCCGCGATCTGCCGGATCTGGTCCCCCGGCGCCACGTAGGCCCGATCGGTCGCGGGCATGTGCTGCTCCTGGATCAACTGCGGCGGCAGCGCCCGCTCCGGGTCGCCCTGGGTGAACATCTGCCGGTAGTGAGCCCGCACCTGCTCCAGCCCATAGGCCTGGGCCGCGCTGAGGGTGAGGGTACCGGTGGCAGCATCGTAGCGATTGGTCTTCAGCTCCTTTTGGACCTTCGCCGTGATGCCGGCCTGCTGCTCGGTACCCAGCCTGGCGAGGTCGACGCCGTACTGGGCGCGAGCGTAGTAGTCCTGCATGGAGAGGGTCATCACGTGGAGACTGTCGGCGGTGAAGTCGGGTCCCAGGTAGGAGCCATGGCCCAGGGTGGAGCCGTAGTCCATCAGGTCGTACTTCTGGTACACGGCCTTGCCGCCGGAGATCTCCTGGCCGGTGGAGAGGAGCTTTCCGGACTCGTCGACGATCTTGTTGGGGATGGGTGCCTGGTCCCGATAGACGGCGAAGCCCCCCATGACGAGGCCTGTGAAGCCGAGGAGGATCACCAGGATGAGGGCGTGCTTCCAGAGACCGACCCCGCCCCTCGGCGGGCTTGTCTGCGCAGCGGTAACAGCCATCGTTCAACCTCCCATTGGTGTCGGCGTTGGCCTGCGGGTCATCCCGCACTAATTCGGCCTTGTTGGTCCGAATTACACCATCGGGAGGCCCGTGCCTTCTGCGACAAATGTCACACGGCTGGAAAACCGAGGGGCGGGGCGCGGTTCGCGAACGACCAGGTCACGGTGACGCTGCACACGCTGTAGGGGCGGTTCGCGAACGACCAGGTCACGGTGATGCTAGACGCGCTATAGGGGCGGTTCGCGAACGATCAGGTCACCGTGACGCTACACACGCTGTAGGGGCGGTTCGCGAACCGCCCCTACGTGCGGATGTGGTGGGGATGTAGCTCGTCCAACTCCCACCGCAGGGGGTTGTTGGCGATGTACTCACGGATCTCCTGCAGGGAGCGCTCGCCACGGATCACGTGATCGTAGTAGTTCCGCTGCCAGACAGGGGCACCAGGGGTGCCTCGGAGTTCGTTGATGCGCTTGGTGGAAACCGTCTTGAAGGCCCCGATCAGCCGTCCAAGCGGTTTACGTACGGACGGCACA
>DAHVXI010000074.1:0-40249 GCA_027356795.1 Chloroflexota bacterium
AAGGGTCCGAGCCATGAAGACCTCCTATCGTGGATTTGGGGTGCAACGCCTCGGCGCCGCTTTCGGTCGGATCGAAAGCGGTGGCAAGCCACCGCACTCCAGATTGGGTCTACAGCCTCTGCAGCACCAAGACTTCGGGCAGCTCCGCCACCATCTCCGTCATGGTCACCGTCAGGTTGGGATGGAGCTGGATCAGCGAGGCCGGGAAGGTCGGGGTCACGGGGCCGTGCAGGGCGCGACGGAAGACCGCCGAGTGCCAGGTCCGGATGCCCATGCAGTAGATCTCCCGGGCCGAGAGCATCTCCCGGGGGCCGATGGTCACCGCCCTGGGCGGGACGCTCAGCAGATCGCCCCCCGTTCCGCCCATGGCCATCTGGACGCTGGTTTCCCGACTCAGGGTGACCACCCGGGCGCTGAGGTTCCGGTACTCCTCCAGGCTCATCTCCTGGCCCGGCTCCGGTGGATCGTTGAAGGCCCAGTGGCCGTTGATCCCGAAACCGGTGTACACCACGTCGATGCCCCCTACCTCGGCCATCCGCCGGACGTAGCCCTCCAGGTTGTCCGGGTCGGGACCCATCCAGTGCCGCTCCGGCAACCTCTTGTCGGGATCCAACACATCCAGGAACTCCCGGCGGAAGAAGCCGCGCAGGCTCAAGGGGTGACCCTCCGGGATCATGCGCCCATGGGCATCGCAGTACTCGTCCATGGTGAACACGTGGAGGTTCGCGCAGCTCACGCCCTGGGAGTTCAGCGACTGGGCCAGCCGGCGGAACTGGATCGGGCCGACGGGGAACACCACGACGGCGGACTTGCCCTCCCGGGCTCTGGAGGTGATGAGGTTGGCCAGGTGGCGCTCGAAGGCCTCGTGCAGGTCATCCAGGGTGGGATAGATGATGACCCTGGCGTTGGTCCCCTTCCCCAACTGCTCCCTGGGGATGGAAGAAGGATTGCTCATGTGGAGAGCCCCCTTAGTGGATATGACATTATGACCTTGAGGCCCATGATAGTACTGGCCGGCGGTGGGGTCAAGCAGATGCGCCATTCGGGCAGAACGTGGGGACGGGCACAGCGATCTGGGTCAGCGGGGGCGCCGGCAAAGCGATAGATTTCGGCAAAGGCCGCCCTGTCGTAGCCCTTGGCTCGACGGATCGACCCGGCGATATCGCCGGTGGTCTCTTGCACCATCTATTTCACCGCCCGCCTGCACACCGATGGGACGTTCGAGAAGGTGGAAGCCGTTCGAGGGCATGGCGACCCCGGCCGTCAATTCCGCGCCGCGGGTTTCCCCAACGACCAGTTCGCTGAGTCCAAACCGGGCGAGATCACCGCCGGCGCCACCAGCATCGTGGCAGCACCCCAGATGAGATGGCCTTACCCAGAAGTAGCGTGTCCCTTGGCGTAGTGCTGTGGTAGACTCCACGATTGTCTGCGACGTCGTCTGGAGACGGCGTGGAGAGATTTTCACTGGGAGATGCACGGGTGACGCTCAGCCGGGAGACCACTGTGGAGCTGCCGAGACCCGTCGAGCCCCGGCAAATGGATCGGGGAGCCCTGGCCCTGCTGTGCCTCGGCCACATGTTCGACGACATCAATCAGGGCGCGATCCCGGCCATGCTTCCCCTCTTCGTTGCGGAGCACAATCTCTCCTATTCGGCGGCCGCCGGCCTCGTATTGGCGGTCACGGTCAGTTCGTCGGTTCTCCAGCCGCTCCTGGGGCAGCTCTCCGATCGCCACTCAGCGCCCTGGCTGGTGCCGGTGGGACTCCTGTTCGCCGGGGGTGGCGTGGCGATAGCCACCCTCATGCCCACCTACCTGTTGATCGCCCTTGCGATTGGTCTCACCGGTCTGGGTGTGGCCGCATTCCATCCGGAGGCGGCGCGCTTCGCCAATCGCGCGGCCGGTGCGCGGCGGGCAACCGGTATGAGTGTGTTCTCGCTGGGGGGCAACCTGGGCTTTGCGGTGGGTCCGCTGATCACGACCCCGCTGTTGCTGGCCTTTGGGTTGCGCGGCGGACTGTTTCTCGCCGTGCCGGCGTCGGCGATGGCGCTCATCCTGGCCTGGCAGATCCCGCGGTTCGTCTTCAACCCCCAGGTCAGCGCCGGGAAGGCGGCCGCGGCCCCCACGATCCGCCCCGATGCCTGGGGGCCGTTTCTTCGCCTCACCGGTGCGGTGGTCAGTCGGTCGATCGTCTTCTTTGGACTCAATACCTTCATACCCCTGTATTGGCAGGACGGCCTGCATCAGCCCGTGGCGGCGGGGGGTTTGGCCCTTACGATCCTATTCACCTCGGGTGCGGTCGGCACGCTACTCGGTGGTTGGGTGGCCGATAGGTACGGGCAACGCCTGGTGATCCTCACGGCGATGGGTGCGCTCAGCGCTGCCCTCGTCGCCTTCGTCTCACTCCACGACGTCGCCACCGTCACCCTGCTGCTGGTGCCGTTGGGGTTGGCGCTGAATGCGCCCTCCAGCGTCATGGTCGTGATGGGGCAGGGGTACCTGCCGAACCGGATCGGCACGGCCTCAGGGGTCACCCTGGGTCTAGCGGTAAGTGTGGGCGGAGTTGTGGCACCCCTTCTCGGTCGAGTTGCAGATGTCTACGGGATCCAATCGGTGCTGACCATCCTCGTCTTCGTGCCGCTGCTGGCCATCGCCTTCGCCGCCACGCTGCCCAAAGAGAAGCGCGTCCCGGCGTAAGAGACCTTCTCCACGGCCGCCCTCGCGGACGCTCCCGCTTATCGATGCCGTGATGGCCGGCCCTCGGCCGGCCGTGGCGTGGGCGTGTCTGCCCGCTCCATCCCCACAGAATCGGATTTTCTGTCCCGGAGCTGCAAAAACTATTGCATTTAACCGGGTTTCATGCTACGCTCTTTGCAGAACGAGCTGGCCATCTGCGCCCCGTCTTCTCGGCACCCCCGGCAGCGGGGAATCTTACCGAGATGGCTGTGTGACGATCGTGACCAACAGATCCACCCTGGAAAGCCGCATATCGGCCCTGTTTCCCAAGCTGAGCAACTCCCGCCGGAAGCTGGCTCGGTTCGTCCTCGACAACAGCCTGTCCGTTGCCTTCGCCTCGGCGACCGAATTGGGCGAGCAGGTTGGAGTCAGCGCCGCCACGGTGGTCCGTTTCTGCCAGATCCTCGGCTACGAAGGCTACCCTGAGCTGCAACTGGACGTTCGCGCCGGGATCCCCACCTATCTCCGCGCCGTCCAACGGCTCGAAAGGGGCGACGGCAAGGTCAACCAGGACGAGTTGATCAACCGTGTATTCGACCTCGACTCTCAAAACATCCGCCGGACGGCCGGAGCGCTCTCGGCGGATCGCTTCGAGGCTGCCGTTGTCGCCCTCAGCAAGGCGAGCGATATCCTCGTCGTTGGATCGGGTCTTTCCGCCGCTCCTGTCCTCTATCTCAGCCATTCGCTGAACGTCATGGGCCTGAATGCCAGAGCCGTGACCGATGGAGGGATTCCCCTGGCCACGGAGCTGGTCAAGCTCAACTCCAGCAGTGTACTGGTCGCCTTCAGTGTTTGGCGCTACGTGGCTGCGACGGTCCATGCCATGGACAGAGCCGCCGGCGCCGGCGCCATCCGGATCGCCATCAGTGACAGCGCAGTGTCCCCTCTGGCCCAGCGCGCCGACTTTGCTTTTCAGGTCGCTGCGCATGGTGCTGCCCACAGTCTCTCTATCACCGCGGCGATGTCCCTGGTCAATGCCTTTGTTGCTGCTCTCGCATGTGCCAGGCCCGAACAGACGGCTCACGCCCTGCGTGAGATCGACTCCGCTTACCGTGAAGGCCGGCTGCTGATCGAGGACTAGGCGAGCCACACAAACCCAGCTGGCCGAGAACCCCTGGACCCGGCGACAGACCGCGCCTACTCGTCCATTCGGGTAGGTTTCGCTACTCCGAGATTGCACGAGGAGAAGAGAGAATGGAGACCGCCGCTGAGGTTCGCGCCAAGAGGCGTCGCGTAATGGTGGGCGCCATCGGCAAGTGCGTGCACAACCTGGGCGTGGAGGGGTTTGCCGACTGGTTGCAGGACCTCGAGCTGGACTACGTTTCGGTCAAGCTGGGCCCCGCCGTCCCCATCCCCGAGGTGGTCAACAAGATCCGCGAAGCGCGGCCTGAAGTCGTCGGGATCTCGATGCGGCTGGGTGATCTGCACGTAGACAAGCTCATCACCGAGTTCGTTGAGACGGCCAGCAAATACGGGCTGCATCCCCGCGAGTCGGGCATCCGCTACTGCTTCGGCGGCCTGCGTACCGCTGCCAATCTCGTGAGGGCGATGACCCAGCTGCCCCTGGAGCGGGATGAGTTCTCACCGCCCGACGAGCGCCACTATGACCTCGAAAAGGTGGCTGAGGAGTACGCGGGCAAGCCGTTCTTCGACCACTTCTTCGAGGTGGTCGCCGACGATTACATCACCATGGAGGAGTTGGAGCGCTTTGCGCGCGGCCAGCCGGTGCACGGCGCCACGGAACAGGTGAAGTGGTCCGACTTTCTCGATGAGCGCATGCGGCAGGTGCGCGAACGCGAGAACCGTCCGATCATCCGCGCCCACATCGGCATCGCCGCCGAAACGATCGAGCCGACGATCGCCGGCATCGAGAAGCTGGCCGACGCAGGCGTCCTCGAGATCGTATCTCTGGCGCCCGACCAGACCTCGCAGGAGATGCTGGCCAAGTTCATCCGGGGCGAAGACGATCCCTCGAAATACCTGGCGGGGCAAGGCGGAGCGCCCATCCGCAGCATCGACGATCTCCGGCGGCTCAAGGCGGCGACGCAGCGCGGCAACTATCCGATGTCGCGAATCTACACGGGCACCGACGAGCTCCTGGAGCTGGCCAAGCTGTGGCAGGAGCAGCTCAACAGCTGCTTCCCTGCCGTGCCCATCTTCTTCTATAACCAGATGGATGGACGGGGCCCCATCTCGATCCACGACTCCTTCCGCGAGCACTTCGACACGATCCGTTACTGGGCGAGCGTCGACAAACCGTGCGAGATCAACGACCCCCACCAATGGGGACTGCGCTACGCGAGCGACGATATGCAGGTGGCGGATCACGTGCTCTGCGGTATAATGGCGCTAAAGCTCGGCATCAAGCGCTATGTAATGCAAATGATGTTCGAGCTGCCCCCCGAGATCTCGGCGCTCGACGACCTCGCCAAGATGAAGGCTGCCTACGAGCTGATCGAGCCTCTCACGCGCCATTTCGACTTTCACATCATCCGGCAAACCCGCTCCGGCCTGCCCAGCTTCCCGCCAGACCTGCATCAGGCCAAGGGTCACCTGGCCTTCGGGATCTACACTCAGCTTTACCTGGAGCCCGACATCCTGCACGTAGTGACCCACTCCGAAGCTCACCACGAGGCCAAGGCCGAAGATATCATCGAATCCTGCCAGATCACCAAGCAGGTCTGCTGGGATTTCGCCAAAGGCCACGTGCCGAACATCTGGGCCGATCCCTGGGTGCGCGAGCGGATCGCCGAGCTGAAGAGGGCCGCCATGTACAACGCCTTGCACGGTGCCATCCTGGGCGGGTACGAGGGCCCCGTGACGGTCGCGGATTTCTCCGAATGGGCCCGCGAGCGGAGCGAGGACCCCCAGCGCAACTATGAGACGATGCTGCTGTCGTTGGTAGACGAAGGTAGCTACTCGACGGGAAGCTGCGGCATCATCAGTCCCGACGCGCTGGAGCTGGCGCTGCAGATCGGGCTCTACCAGGGACCGCACATCACCGTGGCCGATAGACGCTACGAGATGGCGGGCAAGTGCCGGACCCAGGTGGTCGGCGGGGCATGCCGGATCGAGGAGTGGAACGGCATCCCGGTCAAGGACGAGTTCACCCGGGTTGACCTGGTGCGCCAGCACTACCCCTGGTACTTCGACAAGAGCATATCGGTCGCGGCAGACCAGAGCTATATCTCCGAGACCGAGAAGGAGGAAGTGGAGACCAGTGGCAAGGAGGACATTGCCTCCAAGCGCGTCGGCCTGATCCAGGCGCGCGCCAAGCAGGTGCTGGTGGCGGATTTCGGCTCGACCTTCACCAAGGTGGGGCTGTTTGACACCCAGTCCGAGCGCTTCAGCCTGCGCTATGTGCCGACGACGGTCGACGACATCCGCGTCGGGCTCGCCCACGGGCTGGGCGTCTTGCCCGCCTGTCAGGAGCGCCGCGATTGGAAGCCGCTCGACCAGGCGATGGGCAAGTTCGACATCCGGCTTCCATGCTCCAGCGCCAAGGGCGGTCTGAAGATGGTAACCGTCGCGCTCACCCGAGAAGAGTCGGGGTTCGCGGCGGAACTGGCCGCCCTGACCGCCGGCGCCAAAGTCCTGGCCAATTACGATGGGAAGTTGACGTCTGAGGAGGCCCGCAACGTCTACGTGGTGGACCAGCCCGAGATCGTCTTGATCGCCGGGGGGATCGACGAGGGCGGGGACACCGAGACCGAGCTGCACAACGTTCGTCTGCTGGCCGAAAACGCCAAGCACGCCACCTACACACGCTACGGTGTCCCGGTGATCTACGCCGGCAACCAGGACATTCGCGAGCAGGTCGAGAACATTTTCCGTTGGAACAACGTCGACATTCGGATCACCGACAACGTAATGCCCGAGGTGAATCGGTTCCAAATCGAGGTCGTCAACGAGGCCATCCGCGAGCTGTTCCAGACGGTCATCATTCGCGGGAAGGGCTTCGACGTGGTCGAAGAATACATGGATGCGCCCTTCATCCCCACACCGAGGGCGGCCTTCCGCGGCATCAACCTGCTGGCCCATGGCCAGGGCAACGAAGAGGGCCTGGGCAACATCATGGCGCTGGACATCGGCGGCGCGACCACCGACTTCTTCTCCAACGTGTCGGATAACCCGCTCTACGTCTACGAGGGCCCGGACAACAGCCGGCGCGTGAAGCGCACCATTCTCAAGACGCCCAACAGCCCGCTGGCCTACCGGCGGGTCGAGGGCAAGTACGGGCTCAGCTACAACGCCGAGAACCTCAAGGAGCTGGAGCGCTTCAGGAGCGGCGAGATGCAGCGCGAGCTGTCCGCGTACTTGGGCGAGTGCTTCCCCGAGGCCTTTGTCCCGGGGCCGAGCCAGTTTGCCCGGTTCCTCGTGCCGCTCAACAGCCATACCGAGGTCGACCTCGACCGATACTTGAGCTTCCTCTCCTCAAACCCGCACGTCGTCCCCGACACGGCGCTCGAGAACGCTGCCAGGTCGTGGCTGGCGCGCGAGATCCTCGCGACGGCTACCCGCAAGCATGCCGGATACGTCGAAGAGACCGAGACCTACTTCCTGCAGTATGGGGTCAACCTGCTCAACCAGCCGGTGACCGTCGTCCTGATCGGGGGCACCGTCTATCACAAGTGTCAGGAGAAGGCGCCGGGTTATCTGGATGACCTTGCCCTGATCGCGCGGGGCGTGCTCTACGACCCGTCCGAACCCCACGTGCTGCGGCCCAACGGCTCCGTCCTCCTGGACGCGCACTACCTGATCAGCATCCTGGGGGGGTTGTACGGCAGGGTGAACCCCGAGCAGGCCCTGAGAGTCATGAAGCGGGAGCTGATACGGCTTGAGCTCCAGCAGTACGCAGGCGCGGCGGTGAGATAGCTCCTTCTATCCACCCTAAGCACGGGCCACTCGATCGATGGAAGGTTGAGGTGCACGCGATGAAGCCGCGAATTGCCGTTCTGGGGGCGGGGAACGGCGGGCATGCTTTCGCCGGCGACCTGGGCCTGCGGGGTTACCCCGTTCGACTGTACAACAAGTTCGCCCACGAGATCGTCGACCTGCGGGCGGCGAGCGGTGTCCGAATGGAAGGGGCCATCGAAGGGTTCGGGCGGCTGGAGCTGGTGACGACCGACATCGCTCCCGTCGTCTCCGAGGCCGACATCATCCTGGTCGTCGTCCCGGCCAGCGCCCACGCCGCCATCGCCGAGACGTGTGCCCCTCACCTGCACGACGGGCAGGTCATCGTCCTCAACCCCGGGCGGACCGGGGGCGCGCTCGAGTTCTGCCAGGTGCTTGGGAGCCACGGCGTTGCGAAAGGGGTCCTGGTGTCGGAGGCTCAAACCCTCTTGTTCACCTGCCGGATCTCGGGCCCGGGCAGCGTGCGAGTTGCCAGCATCAAGCGTGAGGTTCCGCTGGCGGCGCTGCCAGCCAGAGATACCCCACGGGTCTTGGAGGCGGTGCGTCCCCTGTACCCCCAGTTTGTCCCGGCGCAGGACGTGCTCGAGACCGGGCTGGACAACATCGGAGCCGTTTTCCATCCTGCCACCATCGTTCTGAGCGCGGCGCGGATCGAATCCGGTGTGCCGTTCGAGTTCTACCGGGACATGACGCCGGGAGTGGTGAGGCTACTGGAGACCATCGACGAAGAGCGCCTGGCCACCGCGCGCGCGTACGGGGTAAGGGCGATGTCGGCCTCCGACTGGCTGGAGCGGAGTTACGATGGCATCCAGGGAGCCACACTCTACGACCGCATCCACAGCAACCCGGCCTACGCGGGCATCGCCGCCCCTCGCTCCCTCGACACGCGCTACGTTCTGGAGGACGTTCCGACGGGCCTCGTGCCCATAGCCTCCCTCGGCTGTCTGGCCGGACTCGAAATGACGGCAACCGCTGCCCTGGTAGACGTATCTTGTGCGCTGTACCGGCGCGACTTCTGGCGGGAGGGCCGGAACGCCCAGCGTCTGGGCGTAGCCGGCCTCACCGTTGCCGAAGCCAAGGAGCTGATCCGGAACGCGTCTGCCGCCCTGTCCACCGATTGGTGACCTGCCGTGACGTCATGGACTGCGACCGCTCATGCGGGGAACGCGGCTCACCCCCGGGATCGACTTGCCGAGCCGCTGGTAGATGGAAAGGGGTGACGACTTGGAATAAGAGTGGCGCCCAATCGACAGCGATTCGCCAATCACTCTAGAAGGGAGCCATCCATGAACAGGATACGTACTTGGACGGTTGCTCGGACCCTCCGGCAAGGGGCCATCGCATCGACGTTCGCAGGGTTGATGCTGGCCGGTTGCGCGGGTCCCCCGGCATCAACGCCTACCGCGGCGCCCGGCAGCGGGCCGGCTGCTGCTGCGCCCGCTCCCACCTCTGCTCCCCAGGTGAACGCCGGCACGTCAACCCCAGCTCGCAACACGTTGACCGTCGCCATTGCCCGCGCCCCGGCCTCTCTCGACCCCGCCGACCACCGCAGCCGGGAATCCGAGACAGTCATTCGGAACATGTATGACGGGCTCTTTACTCGGGACACCAAGGGCGGCGTCCACATGGAGATCGCCGAGTCGGCCAAGTGGCTCGACCCCAAGACCCTGGAGGTGAAGATACGCCCGGGGGTCAAGTTCCAGGATGGCAGCCCGCTCACGGCGGATGACGTGGTGTTCACCTTCGAGCGCACCATCAAAGAGAACGCCATCGAATACCCCAAGCCCCACACTTCCCCACGCAAGGGCCTGGTCGAGCCTCTCGTTTCCATAGAGAAGAAGGACAGCTTGACCGTGGTGATGAACTTCCGCGGCCCCTGGCCGTCGGGGTTCCAGCAGCTCGTCCAACATCAGATCGTCTCCAAGGCCTACGTCGAAAAGAATGGCACCAAGGGCCTGGTCGACAAGCCGATGGGCGCCGGCCCCTTCAAGTTCGTCTCGGCCACGACCGGCCTCGAAGAAGTCGTGATGGAGCGCTTCGACGGCTACTATGGCGGCGCGCCCGACCTTCCGCCGGTTGGTCCGGCCCAGCTCCAGCGCGCGGTCTTTCGGGTGATCCCGGAAACGTCGAGCCGCGTCGCGGCCCTCCTGTCGGGTGAGATGGACATCATCACCGAGGTGCCGGCGGACCTGGTCGATACGCTCAAGAAGAATCCGGGCATCCAGGTCAAGACGGTGCCGGGCACGCGCCCGCTGTGGATGGACATGAACGTCAAGCAGGCGCCGTTCGATGATGCCCGAGTGCGCCAGGCGCTCAACTATGCCATCGACAAAGATCTGATAGTCAAGAAGGTGTACAACGGCATGGCCCGGCCGCTCGGCGGCCCCCTGTCCCCGCTCAACAACTTTGCCGATCCGAATCTGAAGCCGTACCAGTACGACAAGAGCAAGGCTTTGGCACTTCTAAAGGATGCCGGTTGGACGCCCGGCGCCGGTGGCATGTTGGCCAAAGACGGCAAGCCGTTCACGTTCGTCATAGATACGATCGACAGCACCCGTTCCCTGGCCGAAGCGCTGTCGGCCATGCTCCGCGACCTTGGCGTCGACGCCAGCGTCCGCATCTGGGAATCCAACGTGGTCGTGCCCAAGCTGTTGGCCGGCGAGCGCCAGGCATACGTGGGCGACTGGGGAGATGCCGCGTTCGACCCCGTGGGCCACATGGAAGCCAAGTGGTCGACCTACAAGCAGGGATCGACCTATGGACGCGCCAGCTACTCCGGCTATTCCAACTCGCGCGTCGACAAGCTGATCCTCGACGGCGAGGTCGAGGGCGACGTGGCAAAGCGCCATGCCATCTACAACGAGGCGCAGAAGCTGATCTACGACGAGGCTCCAGCGGTCTTCCTGGTGTTGCCGGAGGCAATCGAGGCCGCCTCGGCCCGCGTGCAGAACTGGGAACCGGCGGCGGACAGCCGCGAGAACCTGCATGACGTCAGCGTGAAGTAAGGCCGCGGGAGACCGCAGGGGCCGCCGGGATCGGTGGACATCACTGAACCGAGCGTCCCCTGCGGCAAGCCAGTCAAGTCGTGCGGAGCTTTTGACGATGAAAGCGATCAAGATCCTGGAGCGCGTGCTGGTCACAATCCCCGTCATGTTGGGCGTAGCCATCATTGTCTTCTTCTTCATACGGCTCACCCCCGGCGACCCCGTCGACATAATGCTGGGTCGCGGCGGAGCCGTCTCGGCCGGCCAGATGGAAGAGCTCCGCCATCAGTTTCACCTCGACGAGCCGCTCATGGTGCAGCTCTGGTACTTTCTCAGCGATGGCGTGCGCGGCGATCTGGGCTACTCGTACATCCGCAACAAGCCCGTGGTCGACCTGTTGGTCGAGCGGCTCCCCGCGACAATCGAGATGACGATCGGCGCCCTCCTGGTCAGCCTCATCATCGCCCTCCCGATCGGCATCATCTCCGCCATCCGCCAGAACTCGCTCGTCGATCGGCTGAGCATGGCGGGTGCCTTTCTGGGGATCTCGATGCCCGGCTTCTGGCTGGGCATCATTCTCATCCTGTTCTTTGCCGTCCGGCTTCAGTGGCTGCCGGCTCAAGGCCGCATCAGCTACGACATTCACCTGCAGCAGGTCACCGGACTGTACGTGCTGGACAGCCTGCTCACCGGAAATCGGGCAGCCCTGTGGGATAGCCTGAAGCACCTGGCGCTCCCTTCGATTACTCTCGGTGCAGGGGTCGCCGCTATCGTCGCCCGAGTCCTGCGCTCAACGATGCTCGAAGTGCTGCGGAGCGACTACATCAAGCTGGCCCGGGCGAAAGGTGCCAGCGAGTGGATCGTGATCATGAAGCATTGCCTGCGCAATGCCTTGATACCCACCGTCACCGTCGTCGGCCTTCAGGTAGGCGTGCTGTTGGGCGGCAACATGATCGTCGAGACCGTCTTTAGCTGGCCGGGCCTTGGCCGCCTCGTTGTCGACGCGATCTTCAACCGGGACTTTCCCCTCATTCAGGGCGCGGTCATGGTCTATGCCTTTACCTTCGTGCTGACCAACCTGGCGGTGGACGTGCTCTATACCTACTTGAATCCCCGAATCACGCTGTAGGGACAACGGGGGAGTGTGCAATGGCGGTGGAAGCGCAAACGCGGAGGCCGGCAGGCTGGGACTACGCTTGGCGCATCCGGCTCAAGCTTTGGCGGCAGGGGCTTGCGGAGCTCCTGGCGGAGTTGTGGCAGCGACCGGTGACCCTGATCGGGGGAGGTATCGTACTGCTCTACCTCCTGGCCTCGGTTGTCGCCGGCTCGATCACCGTTCACGATCCCACACGCGGGAGCCTGCTGTTGCGGTTTGACCCGCCTGTCTGGGAAGCCGGTGGCAGCTGGAGCTACCCGCTGGGGACCGACGACCAGGGGCGAGACCTCATGACGCGCATCATCTACGGGGCCCGAATATCGCTCGCCGTGGGAGTGCTGAGCGTGGCCGTCTCGGTCGTCGTCGGCACGGTCCTGGGGGCCCTGGTCGGCTACTACCGGGGCTGGCTGGACGAGATCCTATCGCGCTTTGCCGACTTGCTGCTGGCGTTTCCGTTCTTGATCTTTGCCATCGGAATGATGGCCTTCCTGGGGCCAGGCTTTGTCAACCTCGTGTTCGCGCTCTCGTTCAAGGGCTGGGTCGAGTTCTTCCGCCTGGTGCGCGGGGAGATGCTGGGGGAAAAATACAAGGAGTACGTGGAGGCCGCCCGCGTATCGGGGCGCGGAGACCTCGCGGTCATGGCTTCGGAGATCCTGCCCAACATCATCCAATCGGTGTTCGTGCTGGCCACGCTGCGCCTGGGATACATGATCATCATGGAGGCCAGCCTGAGCTTCTTGGGTTTGGGCATTCAACCGCCGGACCCGGCCTGGGGCTCCATGGTTGCCAATGGCCGCGACTACTTACTCAATGCGTGGTGGGTATCCACTTTTCCGGGCCTCGCCATCCTGGTGTTGGTAGTGGCCATAAACGTGTTTGGCGAGGGGCTGCGGGATATCCTCGATCCGCGGCTCAAGGTGGAGTAGAGAACGATGGGCTCTGACAGTCGATTGCTCGAGCTGAGGGGCCTTACGACCGTCTTTCCGACCCGTCGCGGGGTGGTGATGGCGGTGGCAGGCGTCGGCCTGACGCTCGACCGGGGTGAGATCCTGGGCATCGTCGGAGAGTCCGGCTGCGGCAAGAGCGTCACGATGCTGTCTATCCTGCGCCTGATCTCTTCTCCGGGGCGCATCGTCTCCGGCGAGATCCTATTCCAGGGCCGCGACCTGCTCCGCTTGCCGGGTCACGCGATGCGCCGCATCCGGGGTAAGGATATCGCCATGGTCTTTCAAGATCCCCAGACCACTATGAACCCGGCCTTTACCGTGGGAGAGCAAATCCGGGAGTCGCTGCGCATACATCACGTCATGGACGGGGGCGGGGGAGGCTGGCTGCCGAGCCGGGCCCAAGCCCGGGCCGAGAAGGATCGGGTCTGCCAGCTTCTGGCGGAGGTGGGCATCTCCTCGCCGAATGACCGGTTCGACGAGTACCCACATCAGTTCAGCGGCGGAATGCAGCAGCGCGCCTTGATAGCAATCGCGCTCGCCTGTGAGCCGCAGCTGCTGCTCGCCGACGAGCCCACCACTTCACTGGACGTGACAATCCAAGCGCAGATTATGGATCTCATGCGGCGCATCAACCAGGAGCGCGGCGCGGCCATCGTGCTGGTTACCCACAACCTGGACTTGGCATCCGAGTTCTGCCAGCGCATCGCCGTGATGTACGCCGGGCGCATCGTCGAGATCGGCACGGTCGACGAAATCATCGAATCTCCACGGCACCCTTACACCCGTGGGCTGCTCTCCTGCATACCTCGGATTTCGTCGCGGCGAACGCGAATCGAGCCGATCCCTGGTAACGTCCCCGACCTGGCGGCGCTGGACCCTGGTTGCGCGTTCGCTCCTCGCTGTCCTCACACTCAGCCTTCTTGCGAGGCCGGTCCAGTCCCACTATTCGAGGTTGGGCCAGGCCACCTGGCCCGCTGCTTTAGCCATGCGGATGCGCGGCAGGAGAGCTGGGCATGGTCGGACGTCCTACCCGGTGGGATGATGTGATGAAGACCGCTATCCCCCTGGTCGAAGCGCGCGGCATCGTCAAGCATTTTCTCCTGCGGCCCGGCATCCTGGCGCGGACGCTGGCCGGCGCTCACGACACCGTCGTGCGGGCTGTGGATGGCGTGAGCCTCAAGATCTGGCCGGGCGAAACGGTGGGGCTCGTGGGTGAGAGCGGCTGTGGCAAGACGACCTTCGGCCGCGTCATCATCCGGTTGTATCAGCCGACCTCCGGGGAGATCCTCTTCAAGGGCATGCCGCTCGGCAAGGGCGGGCGGGTCCCATGCGACGAGGGGAGCGGCCCGGTCCACGAGCTGGGTTTCTACCGGGTCGCCCAGATCATCTTCCAGAACCCCTATGCATCGCTGAACCCGCGAAAGACCGTTCGCGAGATCGTGTCCGTGCCGCTGCGGAGCCGCGGCCTGAAGGACATCCGCGAGCAGGAGGAAATCGTCGTCCGGCTGCTCGAACGGGTCGGCTTGAGCCCCCGCCACCTCGACCAGTATCCGCACCAATTCTCGGGCGGGCAGCGCCAGCGGATCGGTATCGCCCGCGCCATCGCCATGCAGCCCCAGTTCATCGTCGCCGACGAGCCCGTCTCGTCCCTGGACGTTTCCGTCCAGGCCCAGGTGATCAATTTGCTCGAAGAGCTCCGCGACGAGTATCAGTTGACCTATCTGTTCATCGCCCACGATCTCAGCCTGATCCACCACATCAGCGATCGGGTGGCCGTGATGTACCTGGGGCGGATTGTGGAAGAGGGACCGACGGATGACCTGTACGCCAATCCGCTGCACCCATACACGCAGGCGCTGCTGGCGGCGATCCCGTCCGTCGATAAGGCCGCGCGCCGCCGGCGCGTCATCCTGCCGGGCACCGTACCCAGCCCCATCAATCCGCCCCGCGGGTGCCATTTCCATCCGCGGTGCTTTGCCCGTGACCGGGGTAGCTGCGGCGAGCAGCAGCCGCCCCTCTTCCTGGTTGGCCGGCAGCGGGTGGCCTGCTGGCGCTACGAGGACCATCTCGTCGCCTCCGACGAAACCGTTGAGCGGGCCGGCCAGTGAGACTACTCGATCTGCACGGCGACCACCTTCAGATGGGGTTTCAGCACGGCCAGCAGCTCCTCGACCTGCGCCCGCTGATCGTCGAGGCCGTGGACAAACGGCTGTCCGGCCTGAAAGCCGAGCCGGCCGCCGGGCTGCTCCGGGAGGTGGAGCGGGTGTGGGCGGCCATGGTGCCCTCTACCCTCGACATGCTGGCCGGCATGGCCCAGGCGCTCGATCTAGACGCCGGACTCCTGTTCCGGTATGCGGCGGCCTCCTATCTGGAGGACAGTCTGAGGGAAGGCTCCGGGGCCGAGGGATGCACCGTCTGGGCGGCCTCAGGGCCGGCCACGGCCGACCGTTTGCCCATCCTCACCAAGAACCGTGATTACAGCCTGTCGCACCTCCCGCTTCAAGCCCTGGCTCAAGCAACACCTCAACGGGGCTACCGGTACCTGTACGTGACGAGTGCCGGCAGTCCGGGGGTCTTCAGCTCGGGCATGAACGAGAAGGGCCTTGCCGTGGCCGACACGCATGTGCCCTCCTCCGACGTGGGGCCGGGAGTGGCACGTTACACGCTGATGATGGAGCTGCTCGAGCAGCACTCGTCGGTGGCCTCAGCCCTGGGCTATCTCGAGGCGATGCCGCGAATGGGCCCAGGGAACCTGATCCTCATCGACGCCGCGGGGGAGATGGCCGTATTCGAGATGGGCCACCGATACTGGGGGATCGTTTCCGCAGCGAACCACGTCGTGGCGGCCACCAATCACTTTGTCATCCCACCACTGCGCGGCCACTACGTCAAACGCGAGGGGGGCGGGACCGATGATGAGAGCGAGACCCGCTACCGATCCATTCACCAACGGCTGAGCGAGTGCTGGGGCAGCTTGAGCGGCGACAAAGCCAGGCGGATCATGGGTTCCCATGCGGACGGCGAGGCGGCAATCTGCCGGCACGAGCTGAGTGATGCCGGCGGCACCATATCAAACGTCATCTTCTTTCCAGCAGAGCGGAGCCTGCTGTTCTGCAACGGCCGGCCCTGTGAAGGCGGCTATGCCCGCTACTCGCTGTAGGACCGATCGGTCGTCCTCAACGGCCTTGCCGATGAGGTGGATGAGATCCTCCGCTCCGGTGGCTTGGTGCTCCACGGCATCGAGCACTACCCGGGGTGCCTGGCCGGGCAGGGCGGGTTACCCCGGGGAATCCTCAGGCCATTGTCCTCCAACTGGCTCTCTGATAAACTAGGGCCATGGGGAAATTTGGTGTTAGTTGGTTGCTGGGAGTATTCCAGAGCCACCGTAGAGGGTTTCGCTCGTAACGACAACGACGTCGACTCGTTCTTCAGGCTGACCTTGGTCACCCGGGTGTGACGCAAGCTGTTCTGTCGATCGGCATTGCCAGCCGCTTCCATCACTGCTGCTGACCTTTCCCCATAGGCGCATTGCGCCTGAAATCACCCCATCTACTCGCTGGTGCTCGCGCTCACTGTTGGAAGGCAACGCTTGGGGATAGCTGTACGTCCTTACGAGCGGCGCCTTGGGCTATCGGAGGGGCGTGGCCCATCCCGTGCGGACACTGCCGGAGCGCGGTAACCTATGGGGGCCCTTGGCGTGGAGGGCTTTCCTCTTCCAGGGACGGAGGTCGGCAATGGAAACAGGGCAGGGTGAGAGGCTTTCTGAACCTCGCCATCTTCGAGGGCTCTACGATCCTCGGTTCGAGCACGACGCCTGCGGCATAGGCTTCGTTGTCAACGTCAAGGGGCAGAAGTCCAACGACGTCGTCCGCCAGGCGCTCACGGTTCTCCTTAACCTCACTCATCGAGGTGCTACGGGTGCCGAGGCCACCACGGGTGACGGTGCCGGCATCCTGCTCCAGCTGCCCCACGCCTTCTTTCGGAAGGTGTGCGCCGACGCCGGCATACAGCTACCCGGCCCGAGCGAGTACGGTGTTGGGATGGTTTACCTGCCCGGCGACGAAGCCGGTCGTCTCGAGTGTGAGCGGCGCCTCGAGGCGATAGCCGCGGAAGAGGGGCAGTGCGTTCTCGGCTGGCGAACGGTCCCCACCGATGGCAGTTCCCTCGGGAAGACGGCGAGATCGGCTGAGCCCCTCGTGCGCCAGTTCTTCGTCGGGCGCGACCCTCGCCTCGGCGACGGCATGGCCTTCGAGCGCAAGCTGTACGTCATCCGCAGGCGAGCCGAGAAGGAGATCCGCTACGCCTCCCCTCCCGTTCCCGGAGGATCGCACTTCTACATCAGCAGCCTCTCCCACAAGACCATCGTCTACAAGGGCATGCTGATGTCGGAGCAGCTCGAGGCCTTCTACCCGGACCTGGCGGATCGTGCCATGGAAACGGCGCTGGCTCTGATCCACTCCCGCTTCAGCACCAACACCTTCCCCAGTTGGGAGCGCGCCCACCCCTATCGCTACATGATCCACAACGGGGAGATCAACACCCTCCGGGGCAACGTCAACTGGATGCACGCCAGGCAGGCGATGTTCGAGTCCGCCCTCTTCGGGGAGGACCTGGCCAAGGTGCTCCCGGTCATCAACCCCGACGGCAGCGACACCGCCATGTTCGACAACTGCCTGGAGTTCCTGGTGCTGGCCGGTCGCTCCCTGCCCCATGCGGTGATGATGATGATACCGGAGCCCTGGTCGAACCACGAAAGCATGAGCAAGGAGAAGAAGGCCTTCTACGAGTACCACAGCGCGCTCATGGAGCCGTGGGACGGCCCCGCCTCCATAGCCTTCACCGACGGCGTCACGGTCGGTGCCGTGCTGGACCGCAACGGCCTGCGTCCCTCACGCTACTACGTCACCAAGGACGACCTGGTGGTGATGGCTTCGGAGGTCGGTGTCCTGGACATACCGCCGGATCGGGTGCTGTACAAGGGCCGCCTGGAGCCCGGCCGGATGCTCCTGGTCGATACAGAGGCCGGACGCATCGTGAACGACGAAGAGCTGAAGCGCCGGATGGCGTCGGCCCGCCCCTACCACAGGTGGCTCAGGGAGAATCTGGTGGAGCTGGAGAAGCTGCCCGACGTGCGGGTCGACGGGCACAGGTCGATACCCTTCAACCAGCTGCTGAACGCCAAGGAACACACGCCCGGCGCCTTCGACTGGGCCGCCGTCCACGGGCAGGGTGGGAACTTCGACATCCTCTCGGTGGAAGGC
The DNA here is from genome assembly GCA_027356795.1 of Chloroflexota bacterium. Lineage (GTDB taxonomy): Bacteria > Chloroflexota > UBA6077 > UBA6077 > UBA6077 > JAJYNT01. The sequence continues at coordinate 17,996 of DAHVXI010000074.1, forward strand.
TCGGAGATCGGCCACGAGGCCCTGACCCAGCTCCAGCAGGCCTTCGGCTACACCCACGAAGACGTCCGCATGATCCTCGGCCCCATGGCGCAGAACGGGGTCGAGCCGGTGGGCTCCATGGGGAACGACGTGCCGTTGGCGGTGCTCTCCGACAGGCCGCAGATGCTGTACGACTACTTCAAGCAGCTCTTCGCCCAGGTCACCAACCCGCCTATCGATGCCATAAGGGAGGAGCTCATTACCTCCACCGAGCTGCTCCTGGGCTCCGAGCGCAACCTCCTGGAGGCGAAGCCGGAGAGCTGCCAGCGCATAAGGCTAAAGAGGCCGATCCTGACCAATGGGGAGCTGGCCAAGCTCCGTTTGATAGATCGCCCCGGTTTCAAGTCCCTGACCCTGCCGATGCTCTTCAAGGTTTCCGAGGGCGGGCAAGGCCTCAAGCGGGCCCTCGAGGGGCTGTTCCAGGCGGCGAGCCGGGCGATCGACGACGGGGTGAACATCCTGATCCTATCGGATCGTGGCGTCGACCAGGAGTCCGGTCCCGTTCCCGCCCTCCTGGCGGTGGCGGGTCTTCACCACCACCTGATTCGGCAGGGCACCCGGACCCGGGTGAGCCTGGTGCTGGAGTCGGGTGAGCCGCGGGAAGTCCACCACTTCGCCACCTTGATCGGCTACGGCGCCGCCGCCATCAACCCCTACCTGGCCTTTGCGAGCCTGGACGACATGATCGCGGAGGGCATGCTCCCGGATACAAAGTACGAGCAGGCCGAGTACAAGTACACCAAGGCGGCGGTGAAGGGGGTCGTAAAGGTCATCTCGAAGATGGGGATCTCGACCATCCAGAGCTACTGCGGGGCCCAGATCTTCGAGGCGCTCGGACTGAGCCAGGCCGTGATCGACGAGTACTTCGAGGGAACCCCTTCCAGGATGGAGGGCATAGGGATCGACGTGATCGCCCGCGAAGTCCAGATGCGCCATGGCCGCGCCTTCCCGGGGCGTCCGCTCAAGGACCGGACCCTGGATGTGGGAGGCTACTACCAGTGGCGCCACGAGGGCGAGCACCACACCTTCAACCCGCTGACCGTCTACAGGCTGCAGCAGGCCTGCCGCAGCGGTGACTATCAGGCCTACCGCGAATACGCGGAGTTGATGAACGATCAGAGCCAGCGGCTGCGCACCCTGCGCGGGCTGCTGGAGTTCAGCTTCGCAGCCGAGCCGATCCCCCTGGAGGAGGTCGAGCCGGTCGAATCCATCTGCAGGCGGTTCAAGAGCGGAGCCATGTCCTTCGGTTCCATCAGCAAGGAGGCCCACGAGACCCTGGGCATCGCCATGAACCGGATCGGCGGCAAGAGCAACACCGGCGAGGGAGGCGAGGACCCGTCCCGCTTCGTTCCGGATGCCAACGGGGACTCCCGCTGCAGCGCCATCAAGCAGGTGGCATCGGGTCGCTTCGGCGTCACCAGCGAGTTCCTGGTCTCCGCCAGGGAGATCCAGATCAAGATGGCTCAGGGGGCGAAACCGGGCGAGGGGGGCCAGCTGCCGGGCCGCAAGGTGTATCCCTGGATCGCCAAGGTGCGGGGCTCGACCCCCGGCGTGGGCCTGATCTCGCCTCCGCCCCACCACGACATCTACTCCATCGAGGACCTGGCAGAGCTGATCCACGATCTCAAGAACGCCAACCCCCAGGCCAGGATCAACGTGAAGCTGGTCTCCGAGGTGGGTGTGGGAACCGTCGCCGCCGGGGTGGCCAAGGGGCGCGCCGACGTGGTGCTGATCAGCGGCTACGACGGCGGGACCGGCGCCGCGCCCAGGTCCGCCATCAGACACGCCGGCCTTCCCTGGGAGCTGGGTGTGGCCGAGACCCACCAGACCCTCGTCCTGAACAACCTGCGCAGCCGCATCGTGGTGGAAACCGATGGCCAGCTCGACACCGGGCGGGACGTGGTCGTCGCCGCGCTGCTGGGAGCGGAGGAGTTCGGCTTCGCCACCGGGCCCCTGGTGGCCATGGGCTGCACCAAGATGCGGGTCTGCCAGCTGGACACCTGCCCTGTGGGCATCGCCACCCAGAATCCGGAGTTGCGCAAGAACTTCGCCGGCAAGCCGGAGCACGTGGTCAACTTCATGCGCTTCATCGCCCAGGAGATGCGGGAGCTGATGGCGAAGCTTGGCTTCCGGACCGTCGACGAGATGATTGGACGGACCGACCGGCTGGAAGTCCGGCAAGCCGTGGATCACTACAAGGCCCGGGGTCTCGACTTCTCCAGGATCCTCTACCAGCCGGAGGTGGCACCGGAGGTGGGCCGCCGCAGCGGGATCTCCCAGGACCACGGACTGGAACGGACGCTGGATAGGCAGCTGCTGCTGGAGCTGTGCAAACCGGCCCTGGAGCGGGGCGCGCCCGTGGCCGCCACCCTTCCCATCCGGAATACCCACCGGGTGGTTGGGACCACCCTGGGCAGCGAGATAACCCGGCGCTACGGGGGCGAAGGGCTCCCCGATGATACCATTCGGCTCCACTTCCAGGGGTCGGCCGGCCAGAGCTTCGGCGCCTTCATCCCCAGGGGCCTCACCCTGGTCCTGGAGGGGGACTCCAACGATTACCTGGGCAAGGGGCTCTCGGGCGGCAAGGTCATCGTCTATCCTCCGAAGGGCTCGACCTTCGTCCCCCAGGAGAACGTCATAACCGGCAACGTGGCCCTTTACGGCGCCACGGGTGGTGAGGCATACATCCGGGGCAAGGCCGGCGAGCGGTTCTGCGTCAGGAATAGCGGCGCAAGGGCTGTCGTAGAGGCCGTGGGCGACCACGGCTGCGAGTACATGACCGCCGGGCGGGTGGTGGTGCTGGGCCCGACGGGTCGAAACTTCGCGGCGGGCATGTCGGGCGGCATCGCCTACGTGCTGGACGAGGCCGGAGACTTCCACCGCCGCTGCAACCAGGAGATGGTCTACCTGGAAAGGATGGAGGAGGAATCGGACCTCCTACTCGTGGAGGAGATGATCCGGCGCCACGCCATGTACACCGAGAGCGAGGTGGCCTGGAGGATCCTGGCCGATTGGCAGGCGATGGTCCCCAGCTTCGTCAAGGTGATGCCCAAGGACTACAAGCGGATGCTGGAGGCCTTCCAGTTGGTCGAGGCGGCCGGCCTGAGCGGCGAGGAGGCCATCATGGCCGCCTTCGAACAGAACAAGAAGGATCTGGCCCGGGTCAGCGGCAACTAACCTGTAGCTATCAGCCGTCAGTCGTCAGCACGTCCGGCAGCTGATAGCTGATAGCTGATAGCTGGGAGCTAGAGATGGGCAAACCAACAGGATTCATGGAATACCAGCGCGAGCTCCCTGCGGATCGCGCGCCCGATCGACGAATCGCCGATTGGCGGGAGTTTCATCTCCCCTTCCCCGAAGAGAAGCTGCAGACCCAGGCTGCCCGCTGCATGGACTGCGGGGTGCCCTTCTGCCACACGGGTGCCCTGCTGAAGGGCATGGCAGCGGGGTGTCCGCTTCACAATCTGGTCCCCGAGTGGAACGACCTGGTCTACCAGGGGCTCTGGAAGCATGCGCTTCGCCGCCTCGGTAGAACGAACAACTTCCCCGAGTTCACGGGCAGGGTCTGTCCCGCTCCCTGCGAGGGCTCCTGCTCTCTGGGCGCCCACGAGCCCCCGGTGACCATCAAGAATATCGAGTACGGCATCATCGAAAGGGGCTTCCAGCGGGGGTGGATGACTCCACATCCACCGACCAGCAGGACCGGCAAGAAGGTGGCCGTGATCGGCTCCGGCCCTTCGGGGCTCGCCTGCGCCGATCAGCTGAACCAGGCCGGCCACCGGGTGACGGTCTTCGAGCGGGCCGATCGCCCCGGCGGCCTGCTGATGTACGGCATCCCCAATATGAAACTCGATAAGACCGTCGTCCGGCGTCGTGTGGATCTCATGTCGGCGGAGGGCATCGACTTCGTCACCAACACCGAGGTCGGCGAGGGCTACCCGGCCGACCGGCTGATGGACGAGTTCGATGCCGTCGTCCTGTGTGTGGGTGCAACCAAGCCCCGGGACCTGCCGGTTGAGGGGCGGGGACTCAAGGGCATCCACTTCGCCGTGGATTTCCTCCGGGCCAACACTCAACGGTTGCTGGACGGCGGCCGGCTGGACGCGGAGACGGCGGGACTCGGGACCCAGGACTCGGGGCTCGATGGGCTTTCGGCCCGGGGCAAGGACGTGATAGTCATCGGCGGTGGCGATACCGGCACCGATTGCGTCGGCACCTGCCTGCGCCACGGATGTCGGAGCGTGGTGCAGTTCGAGATCCTGGACAAGCTTCCCGATACGCGCCAGCCCAGCAACCCGTGGCCGGAGTGGCCTCGGGTCCACCGCGTCGACTACGGCCAGGAGGAAGCCATCGCTGTGGGTGGCCGCGACCCGCGGCAGTACTCCATCATGACCAAGAAGTTCGTGGGAGATGCCGGCGGCCACGTCAAGGAGATCCATACCATCCAGGTGCAGTGGGTGGCGGGCGCCAACGGCCGTCCATCGCCCCGGGAGCTTCCCGGCACCGAGAAGGTGTGGCCCGCTCAGCTGGTGCTGCTGAGCATGGGCTTCCTTGGCCCAGAGGATACCCTGCTCGGCCAGCTGGCCGTCCAACGCGATGAACGCTCCAACGTCAAGACGGAGCAGGACAGGTACGCCACCAACGTGAAGGGTGTCTTCGCGGCCGGCGACGGACGCCGGGGCCAGAGCCTGGTGGTCTGGGCCATTCACGAAGGCCGCGGGGCCGCGCGGGAGTGCGACCGATACCTCATGGGATCGGCCCTGCTTCCCTGAGCGGTGCATCCGTCAAGTTAGCGGCGCCTTTGCCCGTCGCTCGGGGCTGGACCGCGTTCCCGTAGGAGCCGGCATCTGCCGGCGATGCTCGTTACAGCTCCCTTATCGCGTCGAATTGAGCTGGGTACCGGCTCGGATCGAGGCGAGCGTCGATCACGGTGAGCAGCTCCGACCTCAGCGCCTCTCGCAGGGCACCGGCGTACTCGGCCTCGCTGCTCACCGAGACCCCCGCGCTCCGAAGGCCTCGGCCACCCTGGCGTAATCCGCGCCCTGGAACTCGGTCCCAACCGTCCGAAGCCCCTTCTTCTCCTGCTTGATCTTGATCTGGCTCAGCGCTCGATCCGGCATCACCACTATGACCGGCGCCACCACCAGGGCCATGGCCGTCTCCAGCTCAGCCTCCGCATGGAAGATCTCGTTGTAGTTGGAGACCCGGTCGATGGAGATGATCGGCTGGCGATACCTCCAGGGCTTCGCCAGCATGTCGGCGGGGTCGAGTCCAACCCCGACGATCAGGTCGGCTCTGCCCAGAATGTCCAGCTCCAGCTTGCCTCCGATGAAGACTCCGGCCGAATAGGGGTGTTTTTCCGGAATCGCCCCCTTGACCTTGGGGGTGGTGAAGACGGGCGCGCCCAGCCGCTCGGCCAGCCTCTCGAGCTGGGGGTACGCCCTGTCCCACCGGACCCCCATGCCGGCGATGATCACCGGGGCTTTCGCCTCGCGGATCCTTCGCGCGACCTGGCTTAGCCCGACCGGCTCCCGGGAGTAGAGTCGAGCCACGACCTGCCTCGACACCGGCAGCAGGGGCTTGTCGGGAACGGTGGCCCTGGCGACGTCGTCGGGAAGGTCCAGCTGCGCCCGGCCTTCCGGTCAACTCCCCGTAGACGCACGCCATCATGGCCGCGGTCGTTTCGTGCTTCGTCAGGACGAACTGGATGCCCTCCCTGTCCGAGGCATCCAGCAGGTCGATGGTTCCGCCACCGCCCGGGATGCCGAAGACGTATTCGATCCCCTCCTGCTTTATCGCGGCAGCGACCAGGTCGACAACTGTGGCCAAAGCGTTCACCTCCAGAACGTGGTGGGGACACAGCACTCAGGATCGGTGCGAGACTGCCTGAACGGGATGGACAGCACAACCGGAATGGGTCATCACCAATCTGGCGTGGGCCGCGCGGCCCTCTCCACCACCACCGCGGCGCCCAATCGGTGGGCCGGGACCTCCGATCACCGGCAACCGGGCGCTAACGGCCGATCACGTAGCGGTAGGGGTCCACCTCCTCCCGCAGCACCCGCAGCTCCTCCCCCGTCGGCGGCGGCGTCTCCGCCAGCGGCTCCTTGAACAGCATCGGAAAACCGGTTCGCTCCCGGACGGTGTCCGCCGTCACCCCGGCGTGGAGGCTCTCCACCTCCATCCGGCAGCTCTCCTGGGGGTAGCCGATGATCCCCAGGTCGGTGATCACCTTGTAGGGGCCCGTCCCCGGGGGCAACCCGGCTGCCTCCCGCGCCCCCTTTCCCGCCAGGTAACCGGGGGTGGTGACGAAATCCACCTTCGGGACGAAGCGCCGGGTATCCTGGGGGGTCATCACGATGGTCCGCCAGCAGAGGGATGCCAGGTCGTTGGCTCCTCCGGAGCCTGGGAAACGCACCTTGGGCTTACGGTAGTCCTGCCCCACCATGGTCGAGTTGATGTTCCCGTGCATGTCGATCTGGCCCGCCCCCAGGAAGGTGTAGTCCACCAGACCCCTCTGGCACATCTCCATGATCTCGTTCATGGAGCCGGCCAGGATGGCCCTGTGGAAGGTGCGGGAGTCCCCCACCGAGATGGGCATGGTGGGCAGGAGAGGGCCGATGCCCCCCGCCTCGAACAGGATCATCAGGTTGGGCGCCCACAGCCGCTGGGCCAGCATCGCCGCGGCGCAGGGCGCTCCGGTCCCCACCACCACCGTCCTGCCGTCCTCCAGCTGCCGGGCGGCCGCGCAGATCATCATCTCCATCTGGGTGTACTCAGCCATCTAGACCCCCTCCCTCCTGTTCTCCAGGAGCTCCTCCGCCCGGAGCTGCAACATCCGCTCCTCACCGCCCTTCAGCTCCAGGTAGCTCTGGAAGTCGGGCAGCCCGTAGAGGTACTTCTGGAGGAAGGCCTCCAGCTCTCCCGGGTCCTGCTCCACCTTCAGCCACTCCTTCAGGTGCTCCTCGTCCGAGAAGTACTCGTATGGCATGTTGCCGGGGTAGCCGCCGTAGCGCTGGACGACCACCCCGTCCACCAGGAAGTAGGGGATCGCCGTGCAGTGGGGCCTCTCCCGGATCTGGTCGTTGGGGACCAGGTACTCGGTGCTGAGGATCACACGCTTGGCAGCCCTCGCCAGGTCCAGGTCGGCCACGGTGATCCCGTCGATCTGGGCGTTGCCGAACTCGTCGCACCGGTGCACGTGGATCAGCGCCACGTCGGGCGCCAGGGCAGGGAGCGCCAGGAGGGTCTCCCCTGTGAAGGGGCAGGCGATCGTCTTGGCGGCGCTGTACCGATAGGTGTCGGTGCCCAGCATCACGCGAGCCGGGAGGAAGGGAAGACCCATGGCCGCGGCCTTGTAGCGCCAGGCCAGCGCCGCGTTGCTCCACTCGGTTGCCTCGATGCGGCCGCTCTCGAAGGCTCGGCGGGCGTTGGCGGAGAGCCCCCTGGCCTCCAGCCCCACCACGTAGGCACAATCGACCCTGTCGAGGCAATCACCCCCTACCAGGATCTGGAAGTCGTGGGTGGAGGTGTGACCGGCGAAGCCCAGCTTCTTCTTCCGTTGGCGCACCACCTCGTGCAGCAGGGCGGTGGGTATCCTGTTGGTCCCGAAACCCCCTACCCCCAGGTAGTCGCCATCGTGGACGAACCGATCGATCGCTTCCCGGGCGCTCATCAGCTTAGAAACCATGTTTCGGGCTTTCTCCCTGTGGAGCCGGCGCAGACCGTCCACGTCGGGAAAGCTGAAGAGCTTCCCTTCACCGGCTGGTTCGCTCATGGTTTCCTGCCTTTCCCTCCAACGCACGGTTCTTCGTGCACTCTCCCCGGTGGGTTCCTCTCTCGCTCTACTTCCCCAGGTGGGCCGCGGCGACCAGCTCGCCGTTCAGCGGCTGTTCGGCGCTGCCGCAAGAGCGATAGAGCCATTTTGCATTACGTGGCCCCCGTCGGCAATATGGAGGGCAACGCACGTTCTGCGGTGGGCCGGGTGTCTTCCGATTGTGGCAATGCCCGCAGCTCTACGACCCGACCGGGAAGGTGAGTGGGGTCTATGGGGTCTCTGGAGATGGCCGCGTCCGGTTTCGAGACGTGGGTTCGGTGTCTACGATCACGCCCTCGAGGTCGAGGATGACGGTGTCGATCATGAGCCCTTCCGCGAGGCTGTGATCAACCAGACTGCCATGAGCAGCAGGCCTGCCAGGAGAAGGCCTCTCAATCCATACCGGCTTACTGCCGCGGAGGCAACAAGCGTCGCGATCGTCCACCCGGCCGTCGTGATCCACTCGCTGAGGTCAACCCGGGGGCTTTGCTGCCTCCGCCATCCCGGCTGCTCGAGGGGAGAGACCGCTCGACGGAGGTCGTAGGCCCTTCTCTTTTCTGGATCCGAAAGGACCTCGTGGGCGGCGTTGAGCAGCTTCATCCTCTCGGTGGCTCCAGGCGAGCGATCCACATCGGGGTGATACTTGGCTGCCAGGCGGCGATAGGCGGCCTCGATCACTTCCCTGTCCGCCTGAGGGGTCACCTGGAGGATGGCGTAATAGTCCGGCGTCGTGCTCATCTTCGGTCTCGATCCCGCCTGTAGCTCAGCGATGAACGTGCTGTGGGCTGCCCCAGAGGCACCGGTGAGGGGTACGGTCTCTTCTCTCGGGAGACTCTATCCCAGTCTGCCCGGAACTGCAACCCGTCGACCCTCCCCCGCATCGACTGCAACCCCTTCCCCCTGGTCCTCGGGGCCGGCTTATCCCTGCTGCTCTCGGAGCCGGCGCGCTTCCTGAGGGCGTAGACCCCTTTCCACTAGTGATAGTTTGCGCTATCATATAATACTACACACCTCTCTGCCGTCGTCAGCCAGGCATCAACAGATTCCATCGGCCTATCGTCCTGTCGGGCCGATCTCTGGGAGCGGAACAGAGAGACCCGCTGCGAACCGTTCCGGCCATCGGTGTGTCCGGCGTTCGAGCGGTGCGTGGCAACCATATTTCCGGGCGCGAGGAGGCCTATCGGTGAAGCTGGACAATAAGTTGGTGATGACCGGACTGCAGGCGGGCCTCGGTGCCCTGGTGGGCATGACGGCGAAGAAGGAACGGAACCGGGCCGGGTTGGCCGCCAACTTCGGCGCGTCGCTGCTGATGAATGTGCTCACATATCGGCTGGGGCAGCAGGTGGCCTTTGCGGCCTTGCGAGCGCGTCCCGTCCCCTCGGAGGAGAGCCCACGTCTGCACAGGATAGTGGAGAAGATGGCCGAGCGCGCCGGAATGCGGAAGCCGGCCGTCTACAGGATGGGTATTCCCAAGCCCAATGCCTTCGCCACGGGCACCGACCCCGATCATGCCGTCGTCGGCGTCTCCGACTCTCTGATGAAGCTTCTCGACGACGATGAGGTGGCCGCCGTGGTGGCTCACGAGCTGGGCCACATCCAGAACCGCGACCGGCTGCACGCTGCCATCGGGGCCTTCGCGGCCTCGGTCGCTACCTTGGGGGGAGCCTTTCTCCGGACAACCGGGGAGAGCGGGGACTCGAAGAAGACCGGCCGGTGGCGCGAGGGGCTGGCGGTAGCCTCCATGGCGGCCGGACTGTTCCTCACCCTCCACCGGACCCGGTGCTCGGAGAACGATGCCGATCTGGCCGGCGCGCGCATCTGCGGTCGCCCAGGGGCGATGATCAGCGCCCTGGAGAAGCTGCGGAATTGGAAGCCGCAAGAGGGCGCCGAAGCCGCGGACCCCGGCCATTCCTCGGCCAGCCCCTTCTCGGCCCTTCTGCTCAGATTGCTCTCTCTCCTGAACCTTCATCCTTCCATGGACGAGAGGATCCGTCGTCTCCGCAAGATGGCCTGACGGGTCCCGTGCACCCGATAGTGGTCGACCGTCGGATGGGGCACAGTCTCGGCGGCCGATCAGCTGTTCCGGCTGGGACGCTGGTCGTCAGCCGGCCTCTTCTCGAGCATATCCTGGAAGAACGGTGAGGCCCAGGAGGCCAGTCGATCGAACACCGCCCGAGAGAGAGGGTCGCTCCGGTGTTCGAGGTTCATGGTCCACACCATGAGACCCATGGGGGCTGAGAGTCCCACCCGCTTCCAGATTGACCCCAGACTGTAGAACTCCCTCCACGCCCAGGCACGACCTTCCTCCAGCCTGCGCACCGACATCAGCCTGGGAGCGAACACCGCTCGGTCTTCCCGATATTGGCTCCAATCCCTGGTGAGGATTCGTCCCTCCCGCTCCAATCGGGCCATGAGGGGTGTGCCCGGATAGGGCATCAGTATGTTGAACTCCGCGGCCTCCAGGCGGGTCCGCTGCGCGAACCGCACCGTGAGATCGAAGACGTCCTCGGTGTCGTCGTCGAGCCCGAAGATGAAGGAGCCGACGATGGCGATGTTGTGGGCGTGGATCCGCCGGATTGCCTCCTCGTATTCTTCGACCACGTTTTGTCGTTTGCCCACCGAACCGAGGCTGGCGGGGGAGAGCGACTCTATGCCGAGGAACAGTCCCCTGCATCCGCTGGCCGCGGCCAGGGCCAGAAGGCCCTGGTCCCTGGCGATGGTTGTCGATGCCTGGCCGATCCATCCAACCTTACGAGCGGCGAGCGCCAGGAACAGCTCCCTGGCGTACTCTTTGTGGCCGGCTATGTTGTCGTCCACAAAGAAGATCAGGGGCCTGCCGTCCAGCTCGCTGATCTCCCTGAGCACCTCATCCACCGGTCGCCAGCGGTAGGTTCCGCCGAAGAAGGAGGTCACCGAACAGAAGGCGCATCCGAAGGGACAACCGCGGCTCGTGTACAGGCTATCGGAAAGCAGGTAGCGCTTCCTGTGGAAGAGATCCCGCCGAGGAATGGGGAGACCCGCTAGCTGCGGACGCCCGTTGCCTCGGTAGATGCGTTGCAGCCGGCCGTCCCGCAGGTCCGACAGCAGGTGAGGCCAGACCCCCTCGGCCTCGCCCACCACCACCGCGTCCGCGTGTTGCACTGCCTCCTCGGGCAGCGTGCTGGGGTGGAGCCCCCCCAGCGCTACCTTGACTCCCCTTGCTCGAAAGGCGTCGGCCACCTGGTAGGCGCGGGTTGCCGTTTGGGTGGTGGCGGTTATGCCGACCAGATCGGCAGCCTGTCCACAGTCGATGGGCTCGACGTTCTCGTCGGTGAGTGAGATCTCCACCTCGGGCGGCGAGATGCTGGCCAGCACTGCCAGATTCAACGGCGGAGCGATAGAGGTTCTGGAATGCGTTCCCGGATTCTCTTCCCTGGACGGGGCAATCAAATGGACTCTCATCGATCTCCTCTCGAGACCATACGAAAGTTGGCCGGTGGAGGCGGAAGCCTTCCTTTGCCCGGCACCCGGATCACGGCGCTGGCCGAGCGAAGTCCTCCATCTTCTGCTGCAACAACTAAGCCAACCCGCGAATGGCCGGGTCAGGGCCTTGAGGGCTCCCGCGCCAGAGGGCGATCGACGTCGAGCAGCCGCCGGGCGTCCGGTCAAGCGGCGTGGTCCACCGGCTCGACCGGGTAAGCCTCCTTCCAGGCATTGAACCCGCCTCTGAGGACTACTGCCTCAAAACCGAGAGACCGGAGTTGCCGCGCCGCCCGGGCGCTGGTGGCCTCGTTGGGTCAGGTGCAGTAGGTGACCACGGGCCTCTCCCTCGATTGCCGCTCGGCCCACGCCCTGACCCGATCCGGTAGAACTCGGACGCTTCCCGGGATCCTCCTCCTATCTCGGTCGTATTCCGAGCGGCTGCGAACGTCCAGGATGATGGGGAGCGGTGTCAGAGCCATGCGTGCGGCCAGTTCCGCGGGCGTGATCCGCGGCACCTCGCCCGCCGGCCCCTGGAAGAACTCCGCGGCCGATCCTTCGCGCTCTTCGGCGAGAGTCTCCTCCGCGAGTTTCCGCGCGTACCAGTCGGTGAGCGGTGTGGCCGAGACTCCATGCAACACCACCGAGACGATGACCACCACCCCGACGGTAGCCAGCAGCCCCTCCCCGTTGGGCACCCCCGCTTCCACAGCCAGCAAAGCAAAGAGGAGAGAGCTCAGACCACGGGGGCCGAACCAGGCGATGAAGGCGCGGGCGGTGCGGCTGATCGGGGCCCGCTGGAGGACGAGGCCGATGGCGAGCGGTCGAGCGATGCCGATGACCAGGGCCGCAAAGAGCAGCGCGCGGCCCGTGGAAACCGTTCCCAACAGGGTGGACAGGAGGGCACCGAAGAGGACGAAGGACAGCAGCATGGCCATCTCCGCCGTGACCTCGCCGTAATCGAGGAAGCAGTCGCACAACTCGTTGTTGAGCAGGGTCGCCGCCAGGCCACCCGTGAAGGCCGCCAGAAAGCCGTCTCCCCCCACTGCCTGCCCGGCTGCGTAGGCCCCCAGCACCAACCCGACACCGTAGAGCGCCTGGTACTCGCGGCGAACCGGAAAACGGGCGTCCACCACCCCCATCAGCCACGATCCGACTCCCCCAACCAGGGCCCCGGCCAGCGGCCCGACGATGAGGAGCTCGACCAGGAAGATCAGCCATCCCATGGCACTGCCGGCCTGACCTCGGCCCACGGCGAGCAGTACGAAGATGATGGGCAGCACGACCATGTCGTTGGTTCCAGCCTCAATGCTCAACGCCTGCCGAATGGAGCGCGGAAGCCGTTCGTCACGGACCACGTCCCGGAGGATGATGGGGTCCGTCGACGCGAGGATCGCGCCGAGCAGCAACGCCTCCGTGCCGGAGATCCCAAAGATGACGAGGGCTGCCAGGGCGTTGGCGGCGAGGGTGATGACGGTGCCCGGGCCCAGGGCCAACACGGGGACCAGCCAGGCTCGCTCGATGGGATCGAACCGCACCCTCACGGCATCCAGGAAAAGGACGAAGGAGAGGGTGATGATCGAGAGGACCTGGAGCCCCGGGTCCGCCGGGCCGATGACGAGGATCCCGAGCCCGAGGGGGCCGAGGAGAAAACCGATGCCGAGGAAGATCATCGGGAACGACAGGGGCGCCTGGTCTACGACCCCCGCGGCCAGGGCGGAGATGGTCAGCACGATAGCCACCAGGGCAAAGGCCATGAGCAGAGCTGCCAAGCCGTTTCGCCTCTCGCCGTCCCGGGTTCCCCGCGGCGTCCGCGCTCGCGCGGACGCTACCGCCTTTCCCTCCCGACAGGCAAGAGTAAGACCAATTTCTGCTCGCCAAACTCACGGATATACTGTGGACTCGCGGGCAATTCGTGTTACAATTTGGTTACGGCATCTTGGTGGATGATCCCAGGGAGTTGGCTGCCACCCTGCCAACTCCCGTTCCGTATCCTGGAGGAAGGGAGGTGCGAAGGATGATAAAGTGGCGTCATGCGTGGATCCGGTTCCTGTACGTTGCCACAACCCTGGTGGCCCTGGCTATCGCGGCCGGAGCCGACTGGAGGTGGGGCTAGAACCGATCTGGACATCGGTGATCTAGCTTCGACTCCAGCAAGATGCACGGAACGTGGCACCAGCCGACGATAGCCAGGGTCCACATTCAATCTAGGCGACTCTGGCCGTCGTCGAAAGAGACACGAGGCTTCAATCTTCGGCGCAAAGGTCCCGGCCCCGGCCGGGACCTTTGCGCTTCCCAGGCGCCCGGCCGTCCTCCGCCTGGACGAAGTGGGTGCTGGACTGCCCTGGGCTCTAGTTTTCCCCATTTCCTCCGATATAATTAGTGGCGGCCCGGCGTGCCCTTCGCTAGCGCCAGGCGATTCAGCTTCCGGCAGGGTGGCTTCTGTGGACAATAGATCTCGTAGACTCCCAGCTATCGCAAGGGCTTACGTTGCCATCGTGATTGCCGGGGCAGCGATGATGGTGGCTCTGTACGTCGGCTCCCTTCGCACGGTGTCGCTCTTCCACCCTCTTGGTACTTCGGCACTGTGGCTTGCTGCCCTGCTGTCCATCGTGGCAGCGCTGCCCCTCGAGCTGCACCTCATCCCGATACCCGCCACCCACCTCTTCGATGACAGCAAGAACGAGTTGGCCCTGTCCTCCGCTATCTACGTGGCCGTCCTGCTGCTGTTTGGCCCTGCCTTCGCCATCCTGGTCGGCGGCACCACCATCCTGCTGGCCGACTGCTGGCGCCGAAAGCCCCTCTACAAGGCTGCTTTCAATGCCGGGCAGTACGTGGTGGCGGTCGGGGTGGCCGGGCTGTTCTTGGAGAGCACCCAGACCGACGGCTACCTGCTGAGGGAGCTGGTTCGCTCTCCCCAGGGGCTACTCACCATCGTAGCGGTGCTGGCCACCTACTTCTCGCTCAACTTGGCTCTGGTGGGCGCGATCATAGCGATGGTAGACGGAACCAGGCTGATGGATATTTGGAGACACGGTCTCCGGCACATGCTTCTGGAGGATGCCAGTGCCATGGACATCGGTCTGGTGGCTGCCATCCTGTGGATGGCGAACCCCCTCTGTTTGGCGCTGCTGGTTCTCCCGATAATGGTGGTCTACCTGTCCTCGAAGACCAACTCCCAGCTCAAGTCCGAGACGGCGCGTGCCCTGATAGCCGTGGCTGAGATGGTGGAGTCTCGCGATCCCTATTCCTACAAGCACTCCATGGAGGTGGCCCGTTTCGCCGCCCAAATCGCCACGAGAATGGGACTCCGCCTGGGCGAAGTGGAGATGGTGAAGCTGGCCGGCCAGCTTCACGACATCGGCAAGATGGGTACACCCGACGAGATCCTGCACAAGCCCGGAAGCCTCACCGGCGAGGAGTGGGCGCTGATGCGGAAGCATCCATCGGATGGCGCGAAGGTGCTGAAGTATTTCTCCCAGTTCCATCCGGGGGTGGATCTGGTGCTGAGTCACCAGGAGCATTACGATGGATCGGGTTACCCCAACGGACTGGCCGGCCAGCAGATCCCCATGGGGGCTCGCATAATCCACGTGGTCGATGCCTACCAGGCCATGACCTCCGACCGGGTGTACAGGAAGGCCATGGCTCCGAGCGTGGCGCTGGAAAGGCTGGTGGCTGCCGCGGGTACCCAGTTCGACCCGGAGATCGTGAAGGCGCTGATCGACGTGCTGAGGGAATCCGGAGTCCCGCTGGACGGCGTAGCGGCGCCGCGAAACCCCTGACCCCATCTTCTTCCCGGGAGCGGGCGCATGTACTTCGGCTCCGTGACCCTCGTCGCGCTGGCCCTGGCGCTGGCCACCCGCAGGCCGGTGGGCCGGCTGATAGAGCTCCGCTTCCGTCGCATCGGCATCCTATGGTTGGCCATCGCACTGCGCTTGCTGTTCGTGCCGGGGGCTCTCTACTCGCTGTGGCGCGCGGTCCCCTTTCCGGGGCTGCCGGCCGTCGGCAGCATGATCTACGTCTCTTCTTTCCTGCTCGTCGTGCTGTTCGCCTGGTTCAACCGCCGCATCGTCGGCGTCTCGGTGATCGGGCTAGGCCTCTTGATGAACGCCGCGGTCATTGGCACCAACGGGGGGCAGATGCCCGTCGACCCGGGGCAGGTAGCCGCCATCGGCCAGTTGAACGAGTTTCTGGATGCCGAGAACCGGGGTGAGTGGTCCACCTTCACCGTCATGAAGCCGGAGACCAGGCTGGCCTTTCTGGGCGATCGGCTCCCCGTGCCCATGCCCTTCAAGGAACCGTCGATCCTCAGCCTGGGCGATCTCGCGATCACCGCGGGCATTCTCCTGTTCTTCTTCGTGATCCCGACGGATCGTCCCTCGCCCTCGCCGTCGGAGCAACGGGCCTAGCGCTCCGGATCCCACCTCCACAGCTGCCCTCCCATGGTAAGGGCGTAGGCAGTCTCCCTCTTCGAGAACTCTGGAGAAGGCACCACCGCCACGGGGGCGCGGTCGCCGAGGGTCTCCCCCAGCCGCTGCCACCTGACGCCGTCATCCTGGGACAGGTATACGCCATCCCCGCCCGTCGCCAGCAGGGCGTGGCTCCGGGCGAAGTCGGGGGCGGCGGCCAGTGAGACCACCGGGCGGCCCCGGGTCCCAACCCAGGCGGGCAGCCATATGGGTCTCACCCCTTCGCGGGTCCGCTCCTGGGCATCGGGGACGACGTGATAGACGGCCTCACCGTTGCCCACGAAGAATCGCTGGTCTTCGCCGAAGCTGTCCGGCACCGCCAGAATCGCTACCTTGACGTCGGCATCCCTGGAGAAGAGCATCGACCAGCTGCCCCCGGTTAGGGTGCGGCTCCAGACCCGCAGCCGGCCCCGGCGGTAGTAGAGCGGCTCTCGCCAGGTGGCTACCAGCAGCGTCGGCTCACCTGCCGGGTCGAGAGCCAGCTTCGCCGACACCGGAATCTCGTCCTCGGCCGGAGCCTCCAACGGGCTCCAACCCGCCCCGCCGTCTCGAGACCACTGGAGGGCGCTGCCGGTGGCCGCCACCATGACGGGCTCTCGCGAGAAGGCCGGGGATAGCGCCAGCAGGCTGACGCTCTGGTTGGCGAGGCCCAGCCTCTGCCAGCTGGCCCCCCGATCCAGGCTGCGGAAGATCCCCAGGGAGGTGGCGGCGTACAGCCCGCCGTCGATGGCAAAGGCCGGCGAGAGAACCAGGGTGGCGACGGTCAGCCCCTCGATGCCCGACGAAGAGGGCTGCCAGCTCCGGCCCCCGTCCTCCGACCTGAGCACGCCGTCGGAAAGCCCCCAGGCGAAGAGGGTCCCGTCGGTCTCGAACCCCGGCGACAGCGCCAGGTCGACCAGGTAGGAGGCGGCCAGTCCCTGGTTGGCCTTCTCCCAACTCTTTCCGCCATCCGCCGATCGGAGTATCCCCCCGGCGACCAGCCCCGCCAGGATGACCTGTCCGGAATCCCTGCTGGCAGGAGCTGGGCTGCCGATGCCCAGCGCCAGGATCACCTCCGGTTCGGCTGCCACCAGCCGCCAGGATTCACCCCCGTCGGCGGAGATGGCGATGCTCTGCCCGGTCGCGGCCACCATGGTCCGGTCCCGTCCGAACTCCGGGGAGAGGGCCAGGGCGTTGATGCAGCTGTCGGGCAGGCCGCTGTTGAGGGGGCTCCAGCTGGTCCCGCCGTCGCTGGAGCGCAGGACGCCCTGCTCCTCCGTTCCCATCAACACCGTTCGGTCGCTGGCGAACTCCGGAGAGATCTTCACACACTGGATGCTATCACCGCCCCGGCTCGCCGAGACCTGCCTCCAGGAGCGGCCGCAGTCGGTGGTGAGCTGCAGCCCCTCCTCGGTGGCAACGAAGGCGGTCTGATCCCGGCCGAACGCGGGCGACAGCGCCAGGTCGATGACCGAGAGGTCCGGCAACCCGGAATTGTGGGCCTTCCACTCCGCGCCGCCGTCGGTGCTGGCGAAAACCCCGTCGGCCAGGGTGCCCGCCACGAGGGTGATGCCTTTGTCGCCGGTGGAGGCAGCTACCAGGGCTACCACGCCGGATCCCCGTCCCAGTCTGGCCAGGAAGCTCCAACTATCCCCGGCGTCGACGGATCGGTACGTGCCGCCGTCCGCAGATCCCGCGAAGAGGGTTCGGTCCGTCGCGAAGAAGGGGGAGAAGGCGATAGACTGAGCCGCGAAGCTGTTGAGCAGATCGCCGGAGGGCTCCCAGCTCCGACCCCCATCTCGAGAGCGGAATACCCCGGCGTTGGTGGCCGCGAAGGCCAGGTGATCCGCCGAAAAGTCCGGCGATAGGACGATAGTCGGGACGGTGCCACCCTGCCGTCCAGCCATGGGAATCCAGTGACCCACTTGATCTCCTCCCTTGGCCGCGAGCCTCCTCTTGGGAGAGGCCTGCGGAGATGTGCGAAGATTCGAGAAACGGCCCCAGGGCCGCGGTGCTGACGCTCGATGTCGCGCCCGATCGAAGGTTTCGAGGGAGTCGATGATACCAGTTTGGGGCCCGGCAACCAAGCACCCCCTGTCTGGCCGCAAACCTCCAGTTTCTTACCCGAATGGGTAATGTGCTAGCGGCCCTATCTGCCGATAATTAGCAGTGCGCAGGTGGCGTGTGTTGAACAGCTAACCAGGAGATGGTATAGTCGGCGTGAGCGACCTCAATCTACTCGCCCAGATGGTCCCATCTGTGACCCAGCCCTCTCGGCCCCCGTCCGAGTTCCTGACCAGTCTGGCCCAGGCGACGGGCATCCCCGTCTGGTCGACCCGTCGGACGGGGACCTCCACCGTGCCGGATCCATCCCTGCCCGGCATCTGCTCCCTGATCAGAGAGACGGCCGCCGGCCGCCGCTGCTGCGCCGATTCCTATCGCCGGGCTCTCCAGGAACTGGCGGCATCCGGCCGTTCTTCGATCCTGCACAGCTGCCACGCCGGCCTCTCCTTTATCACAGCGCTATTCTCCGAAACCGCCGATGGGGAGAGCTGCATCGTCGTGGGACGCTGCCCAATGGGAGAGGTGGACGGCGCGGCGCTGGAGAAGCTGGCAGGCTTGTTGGGGCTGGACCCGGGGGCGCTGCTGGCGGAGGCGTCCCGGCTGCGGCCGGTGTCCAAAGGTCAGATGGAGGGCGTGCAGTCTCATCTGGAGCTGCTGATGCGAGGCGGCGATGCCGTCCGCCGATATAGAGAGGAAGCCACCTCCCTGAGGATGGAGTTGGCCGCTCAGGGGGGCGTGGCCATCAAGTCGGCGGCGCTCCAGCAGGAGCTGCTGGAGAAGGAGCGGCTGGCGACCAGGCTCCTGGATGCCACCATCCACGCCCAGGAGGAAGAGCGAGAGCGCATCTGTCTGAAGATCCACGACGGGGTGGCGCAGACTCTGGTGGCTGCGCTGCGGCACACCGAGGCGGTGGGCGGCGAGCTGGGCGATCGGCTGGGGGAGATGGTGGAGCCCTTGGAGCGGGCGACCAGCCTGGTGCGGGCCAGTCTACGCGAGGTTAGAGAGATCATCGGCAGCCTGAGGCCCGCCACCCTGGATACCCTGGGGCTGGTGCCCACCTTGAGACAGACGCTATCGCAACTGGAGCGAGAGCTGGGATGGCAGACCGAGCTGGTGTCCGCTCCCCTTCGGCTCAGTAAGGAGATGGAGACCATGCTGTACAGGATACTGCAGGAGGCCATAACCAACGCTCGAAAGCACTCAGAGACCCACCGGCTTCGGGTGCAGCTGGAACTGAAAGGCCAACAGGTGGTGGCGGAGGTGCAGGACTGGGGCAAGGGCTTCGTGCTCTCGCGGCTGCCCGTCCGAGAGGGCAAACGCAAGAGCGTTGGACTGTTGAGCATGAGAAAGCGCTCCGAGCTGCTGGGAGGTCGGTGCGAGGTCACCAGCGCGCCAGGCCGGGGGACCGTGGTCCGGGTGGAGCTGCCGTTGTTAGGAGGGGGGCGGATCGATGGAGCCGATTTCCGTCTTGATAGTTGACGATCATCCCGTGGTGCGAGACGGGATCCGCTATATGCTTCGCACCGCCGACCAGATCCGTGTGGTGGCAGAAGCCTCGACCGGATTGGAGGCCCTGGAAAGGGTTCGAGTCTTCCACCCGCAGGTGGTACTGATGGACATCCGCATGCCCGACATGGACGGGTTGGAGGCCACCAGCTGCCTCAAGGAGCAGTTCCCTGAGACCTGCGTGGTGATCATGACTATGCACGACGACGAGGAGTACGTCGTGCAGGCGGTGCAGGCGGGGGCGGCCGGCTACCTCTTGAAAGACGCACCCAGGGATGAGGTCTGCCGCACCATCGTGGCCGCCGCCGGAGGCGACATGACCATCAAGGCCTCGCTGCTGCACCGGGCTATGAGGAGCGTGCGGAATGGCGATGGTGAGAGATCGCCGAAGCCGCTGCCCGCTCACCTTCCCGTGGTTGAGGAGTTGACGCCTCGGGAGCTATCGGTGTTGGAGCTGGTGGCGGACGGGAAGACCAACCGGGAGATCGGCGAGACCCTGTTCATCTCGGAAGATACTGCCAAGAAGCACGTGCAGAACCTGGTGGCTAAGCTGAGAGCCTCCGACCGGACGACCGCCGCCGTGACGGCGCTGCGGCTGGGTCTGGTGGAGTAGATAGAGGACCGTGGAGGGAGGGCGATCGTGAACCCCGAGCCGGGACCGATGAAGGGGGATATTGAGCGGCAGGCCGCGGACCTGAGGGCGGAGCTCGAGCGCTGCCGGCAGACCCTGGAATCGCTGCGCCGATCGGAAGAGCGCTACCGGACGATGTTTGAGATCGCAGGTGACACCCTGTACACCCTGTCGGTGGACGGCACCGTGACCTCGCTCGGCCCCGCTTTCGAAGCCATCACCGGCTGGCGCTGTTCCGACTGGGTAGGTAAGCCCATCGCCGACATCGTCCATCCCGAGGATCTGCCCACCCTCCTTTCCCATCTCCAGAGCAGCGGACGGGGGTTGAGGCGGCCTGCCTTCGAGCTCCGGATTCTCTCCAAGTCGGGCGAGTACCTGGACGGGGAGTTCGTGACCGCGCCGATGCTCGAAGACGGGGACCTTGTCGGGGTCTTCGGCCTAGTCGGGGACTTCACCGATCGGAAAAGGGTGGAACGGGAGCTTCTCCAATCGGTCTCGGCGTTGGAGACGGTCTTCCAGGCGCTGCCCGATCTGTACTTCCGTATGGACTCGGAGGGGAAGATCCTGGACTACAAGGCCGGTCGGGCTTCGGATCTGTATGTCCCGCCGCAGCAGTTCCTCGGGAGGGCGATGCAAGAGGTGCTGCCCAAGGAGGTCGGTGCCCAGTTCGAAGAGGCCGCGATGGAGATGCGCACCACCCGTTCTCCCGTCGCCATGGAGTATTCGCTCCCGATGCCCGGAGGGGTGCAGTACTACGAAGCCCGGCTGATGCCCCTGCTGGAATCGGAAGTCGTCGCAATAGTCCGGAACACCACCGAACGGAAGCAGTTGGAGGGGCAGCTGCTGCGGGCCCAGCGGCTGGAAGCGGCGGGGCGAATCGCCGGGCAGGTGGCCCACGACTTCAACAACCTGCTGGGTCCACTGGTGGCCTATCCCGAGCTGATCAAGATGCAGCTGTCCGAGGTGCATCCGGCGCGGCAGTACTGCGACGCCATGTTGGAGGCGGCCGAGCGGATGGTGGACATCAACGAGGACATGATGGCCCTGGGCAGAAGGGGTCACTTCGACCAGGAGACCGTGGACCTCAACGTGCTGGCCAAGCAGGCGGTGGACCAGATGTCGACGTCTCCCCGCAACCTGACCGTGGAGATGGATCTGGCTTCGGGTCTCCCTCCGGTCAACGGCTCTCCGGCTCAACTGATGCGGGTGATCTCCAACCTGCTCTCCAACGCTCGGGATGCGATGCACGACCTCGGTCTTCTCACGGTCAGGACGGAGAACGTCTACGTTGATCGGCCTCTGGGGGGCTACAACCGCATCGAAGCGGGCGAGTACGTCAAGCTCAGCGTCAGCGACACTGGGAGCGGGATCGCACCCGAGATCCGAGACAGGATCTTCGACGCCTTTTTCACCACCAAGAGCAGGGTGAACCGGCGGGGCAGTGGGTTGGGCCTCAGCATAGTCCAGGCGATCGTAGAGGACCACCGGGGTTACGTGGATCTGGAGAGCGAAGTGGGGATCGGCACTACCTTTAGTGTCTATCTGCCGGCGGTCGGGCCCCAGGGTCCGGAGGCCCTCTCGGAAAGGCTTCGGGGTGGCAGCGGGAGCATCCTGGTGGTGGACGACGACGGGCTTCAGCGCGAGGTGGCAAGGGCGCTGCTGGTCAAGTTGGGGTACCAGGTTCAGGTGGTTTCCAGCGGTGAGGAGGCGCTGGCCCATCTGCAGCAGCATCCTGTGGACCTCTTGATCGTAGACATGATAATGCCGGGGGGGATGGACGGCGCCGAGACCTTCCGGCGGGTGCTGGAGCTGCGCCCCCAGCAGAAGGCCATCATCGTATCGGGCTTCTCCGAGTCGGAGCGGGTTCGGGAGGCACAGCTTCTGGGGGCTGGTGGCTACCTGCGGAAGCCGGTGACCCTGGAGAGGCTGGCGAAGGCAGTCCGCGAGGAGCTGGATCGGTAGGACTGACCCCAGGGCAGGATGATTGCTGTAGGGCAGGGGAAGAAACCCCTGCCCTACACTGTTCGTGGCGGCCTTTCGGCGAGGGCTTGGACGCCGTAGGAGCGCCTTCCCAGGCGCGAACCGCTGCCGTGGCCGGGTTCAGCCCGGGAGGGGCCTCCCACGTGGCCCGCCCGCCTGCACGGGCAGGGTCTCTTAGTTGTCACCCTGAGCGCAGCGAAGGGTCTCCACGCACATGTGCAGAGATTCTTCGCTGCGCTCAGAATGACACGGCCGTGGCCTTGACGCTGCACTTTGTGGGTTTGGCACCGGAAGACTAAAAGGCCCTG
>DAHVXI010000082.1:0-34609 GCA_027356795.1 Chloroflexota bacterium
GCGCGAGCTGATCAGCACGAAGCCGTCGCTGGAGGAGCTGTTCCTTTCCCACTACGGGGCGGAGGGCGAGCAGAGGTGAGCACCACGGTCGACGCGGCTCGCCCCCTCGTGCCGGCGGGTAGAGGGGACCCACGCTGGGCAATCGCGGCTCACGTCACGCGCAGGGCGATGCGCGGGGCGATCATCTGGGGCGTGGTGTTCGGGCTGTTCGTCTTCTCGACCGTCGCCGCGTTCGTGAGCGGGTATCCGACGCTCAGCGCGCGGCTGCAGGTCGCCCATTCGCTGCAGTCCTTCTCGATGCTGCTCGGGCTCCCCCGCCACGCCGAGACGGTCGCGGGCTTCACCTCCTGGCGGGTACTCGTCATCATCTTCATCATCGGCGCCATCTGGGGTCTCCTGACGAGCACGGGCCTCCTTCGGGGGGAGGAGGATGCCGGACGGTGGGAGCTGCTGCTCGCCGGGCAGACCACGAAGCGGCGGGCCGCCGCGCAGGCGCTGGTCGGCCTCGGCCGCGCTTTCGCGGTGATGTTCGTTCTGACGGCGCTGCTCACGGTCGCGACCGGCCGCATGCCGGCGGCGCACTTCACGATCGGCGGCTCGCTACTGTTCGCGGTGGCGTTGGTGTCGGGCGCGGCCATCTTCCTGGCGGTCGGCGCCCTCACGAGCCAGCTCAGCGCGACCCGCGGGCAGGCGGCGACGATCGCGGCGGCCGTCCTGGGGGCGTCGTACGTGATTCGGATGATGGCGGACTCGAGGAGCAGTCTCGGCTGGATGCGCTGGCTGAGCCCGATCGGCTGGGTGGAGGAGCTGCACCCGCTGCAAAATCCGCAACTGCCGGCGCTGGTCCCGATGGTCGCGCTAGTGCTCGCCTGCTCGGGTCTGGCGGTGCTGCTCGCGGGGCGCCGCGACCTGAACGCGAGCGTCCTGCGCGAGAACGGGAGTCGGTTCAGCGACGCGTGGTGGCTGGTGGGGCCGACCACTCTTGCCCTGCGCATGTCGCGCGGCTCCGCCCTCGCCTGGCTGGTCGGCATCGCCGGCATCTCGGCGATGTACGGATCGCTGCTGCGAGCGGCGTCGGGCCTCCTCACCGGCTCGCCCGCCATCACGGCCGCGCTCGGCAAGCTCGGGGTGCGGAAGGCGACCGAGGGTTACCTGGGGGTCGTGTTCCTCATGATGGCCGTGCTTATCGCGGTGATGGCGGCGAGCCAAATCGCCGCCATACGCGACGAGGAGGCCTCGGGCAGACTCGACAACCTTCTCGTCCGACCGGTGCGGCGGGTCGCGTGGCTCGCCGGCCGCCTGGGCGTCTCGCTGGCGCTGGTCCTGCTCGCCGGTCTCGGCGCCGGCCTCTTCACCTGGCTGGGAGCGGCAAGCCAGCGGACCGGCGTGTCGCTGCCGAAGCTGTTGGAGGCCGGGCTCAACGCGACCGTGCCCGCCGTCTTCGTGCTCGGCGCGGGCGTGCTGGTCCTCGGACTTCGGCCGCGCAGCAGCGCAGTCGTGGCCTACGGCATCGTCGCGTGGTCGTTCCTGGTGGACATGCTCGGGGCACTCCTCAAGGGGAACGAATGGCTGCGCGACTCGTCGCTGTTCGCGCACATCGCGCTCGCGCCGGCGGCGAAGCCGGACTGGGGGACCGCCGGGATCATGGTCCTGCTGGGCGTCGCGGCCGCTGCAGTGGGTGCGGCGGCCTTCCAAAGGCGTGACGTCGAGTACTCATAGCGAACCATCCTGCGGGCGGACCACCACCTCCGTGCCCTCCAGCGCTCCCTGGAGCCGTCTGGAGATCGCGATCCGCACGCCGTCGAGTCCGAGCAGCACCACTCTGAAGTGCTCCAGGAGCCTGCCGAGCTGCACCTCGTCGACCCCTGCCCTCCGCGACCGGGGACCCCCGGCGAGGGGAAACGGCACGATCAGGCCGGACGCTCCGCCGGCTTCCCGTGCTGCGATCGCCCCGAGGAGCGGAGCGAGACTACCGACCGGTGCCCGTTCTTCGTGGACCGTTCCCTGGACACAGTCTTCGAGCGGTTGCAACCTTGCCATGCAGGGCAGGGCGACGGGCAGGAAGCCGCGCGTCCCCCGCTCTCGGTACTCAACGAACTGTGGAACCGGGACGAGCACCGTGCGGTCACCCCAACTGCAGCCGCGGGCAGCCGCACCGGCGCTAGGGTCCGCCCGGGCCACTCGCCGGCAGCGACGCCCGACCTTCTTCCGGAGGTCGTGCATGCCTGGGAGCCCTTCGGGCCACTGGAGGGCAACACAGAGATGGCGGCCATCCGCATCTTCTTCCCGGAGGCCATCGAGATCCCGGCGAAGATTGAAGTGGACGTGGATGGCGACTTCGAGCCTCGCGTACTCCTCGATCAGGGGGCGCACGGGAACGGGATCGACGCCCGGCACCTTCTTCGCCAGGCCGGGGACCAGACCCGGCGGATCCTCGACCTCCTCGCCTGCGAGGCGACCGCAGCCCCTGGGCAGTGCCCGGTCTTCACGGCGGACCACCGTGGTGACGAGCAACGTCGGGCTGCTGCCAGGGTTGCCGGCGATCCATGCCACTTCGGTTGCCCTCCTCCCCTCCTACTTCGCCATCCAGGCCGCGTCCGCGGGCCGGGCTTCGCCCCTCGGGGCCTGACAGCTCGGATCGCGGTAGGTCATCGGCGGTTCCCCCCTCCGAACCGGCTCGTCGGACCGGCCCAACCTCAACGGACGCGCCAGAATGGCCGAAACTGGCCATCACGGTGCTTGGGAGACCTTCTTCAGCTTTCATGGGCTCTGTTGGTCCGTCTGGAACGCCTGGAGTGGCCCGCTGTGCCACCAGTTCGGATACATTTATCCCCAGCACGGGCAAAAAAGAGAACGTCCTCCGGGAGCTGGAAATAGGCTGCACAGCGCCGACGGAACTCGTCTGAGATCGGGCGACGGCCAATTCTGATGCTGTGGACGTAGTCCCAACTGAACCCGATCATCTCGGCGAACCGCTGCATCTTGATCCCCCGATGCTTCAGTAGCCGGAACACAATCGTCTGCTCTTCGATGGCCTCGCCCCGATCCAACTCGTCCCCCGCTACTGTCCCCAGTGTGGTGCCATTCGTCCCCACTTATGATAGAGACATTTGGCACCATGTCAAGTGTTATTGGGTACAATCCGCAACGAGTTACTTGAAGCTTCCGCATCGCTCTCCTCAAGGTGGTCGAATTGCCCAAGCCCTTCGCTGATCCAGTCAGGGAGTCCTTTCGAAGCTACATAGCGGAATTGATCGGGCGTCGGGGCGTCTCGGTGCGAGCGGTCGAACAGTACGCCGGCGTCTCCGACGCAGCACTACGGAAGTTCTTGAGCGGTGGGCGCTGGATCAGTGCCGATAACCTACAGAAGCTCGCCGACTACTTCCACCTGGACTTCACAGAGCTGTGGCGACGGTCGCGGGGCGAGCCGGTAACCCCACCTGCCCGCGGGGTCGGGCCGGTGGTGCTGGTCCCCATCGTCAACGTGACCCTGGCCGCCGGCGCCCCGTCCTACGGCGAGACGGGCGAGGCCGTGCCGGTCCCGGCGGAGCTGGTCCAGGGCAGGCGGCTGGTGGCCGCCAGAGTCACCGGCGACCGCATGGAGCCCGAGGTGAAGCCGGGCGACGTGGCCGTGGTGGACATCAACGACAAGGCCCCCCGGGCAGGGGACCTGGTGGCGGTATTGGTGGAAGACGGCAACATGCAGATCGAGCGCTTCGAGCGAGACGACGTGGGTCCGCTGCTGCTGGACAACAGGGGCGGCCGCTACCGCCCCAACGGCGCCAAGGTCCAGGGCGTGGTTGTGTACGTGGGAAGAGCGTACCGGTAGGGTTGGGCCCAAGGGGCTCTCTTTTTTTCGCACGGGAATCGACGCTGGTCGAGCGTTGTTCGGAAAGGAGACTCAGGTGGGCACAGCAGACACGGCAGGGGTTAGGCTTCAGTCGACTCGCTCCATTCCTAAGTGGGAGGCGGAGGCTCGCGACCGAGTCAGGGCGGGCATCAGGAAGTTCAGCAAACCCCTCGCCGACCTGGTCGCCCGCGACGCCAACGAAGGCGACACGCGACTCCTGATCACCGACTTCCTGTGTGATGCCCTAGCTTGTGATTTAACCATGGATCTACAACCGGCAGGGCAAGATCTGCCGGGAATTGGTCACAGCTATGAGGTTGTTCGAGCTAGGCGGCCTTCTTGATGGCCGGATAGCGAGTTGCGCGTCCCGAACGTCGGCCCTTCGGGCGTCCGGGAGAGCGCCCGAAGGGTTTTGGCGCGTTCGCCGGAGTCCCGAGTGCGACCAGAAGCGACGAAAAGGCTCGACGCACTCGGCAGGGCGTCAGCTTGGCCGGCTCAAGGCGACGTTCCCAGGGCAGACGCTGATCGGCCACACAGGAACGAGCCAGCCGGAGTTGCGTGTAGGCTGCCACGATCAGCCAGGTCCAGCGGTCCGCCTGCTCAGGATGGCGAACCCGAGGCGTGATCCAATTCAGAGTCTGCTTGAAGAAGCGTATGGTGTGCTCCAGGTCGAAGCGACGAACATAGGCGAGCCAGAGGACAGCGAGGTCTGGGCTTGCCGACCCGAAGTAGAACAGCCAGAGCAGTTGAGGCTTGCGTCTTCGTCCCGGCAGTCTGCTCACCTCGACCAGGATAGCGGTGCCTCGCGCTATGGGACGTGGGCCGTGGGTCCCGCGGGTCGGGTGGTTCTGGGGCGCAGCGTGCAAGCCCTCCCAGGCTCGGACTCGCACCGTGCCATACTGCTCGTCTTCCGTCCTGAGTTCGTGGCTCGGCTCCGGCCACGTCGTGGGGTCCTTGAAGGCGAACTTGGCACCATGGCGACGGGGGCGGCCTGTCCGCTTCTTGGGCGGGGGTGGATCGGCGTAGAAACATCGGTCGGAACGCAGCCGCACCAGGAGGGCCACCGGCGTATCTCTCAGCCCCTCGGCCAACTCGACCGAGTTGTAGCCCGTGTCGAAGACGAACCAGGGCACGGTCTCTTGGGCAGGCAGGCGAGCGATCAGGGCTTTGATCTGTTCCACGGCGACAGCGTCGTCCTCCTCGCTGGGATGGAGGCGTCGCGCGTCCATGGGAGCGGTCCAACTGTCGCGGGCAAAGCCGAGTTGAGAGATCAACTGATAGGCCCATCCCGCCACAATGGGCTGGCCGGCCGAGTGGCGGGAGGGGTGATAGTAGAAGCCTCGATCAGGGCTCGCTTCGGCATCGCATCGCGGCCAGGTAGTGACATCGACGGCGTAGATAGGCTGCCCGTCGGCCAGGGGATGGCGCGCCAACAGCGACTTGAGACCCTCAGTGTCGACCTGCCCCTGGGCCAAAGCAGCATAGAGGGGCTACCCCAGCCACGGCGATGGGCGGCTTCCAGGCTGAGATAGGCCATCGATGGGCTCAGGCCGGCGGTTATCGCGACGTCACCAAGTTCAAACAGGGCGTCGGCACGTTTCCCGAACAACATGTACAGCTCGTTT
This sequence comes from Chloroflexota bacterium, assembly GCA_027356795.1. Lineage (GTDB taxonomy): Bacteria > Chloroflexota > UBA6077 > UBA6077 > UBA6077 > JAJYNT01. The sequence goes on from DAHVXI010000082.1 coordinate 5,476, forward strand.
CGGAAGTCACGTAGTTGTTGGATGGTATCAGGATGCATCATGGTGGCCAAATGGTGCCATGTCAGGCCACCAATCACCAAACAGGCCATCCATCTACAACCGATGGGTTAAATCACAAGCTCAGTCTCGGAACGACCTCGCCAGTCCTTCCCTGCCATAATCATCCAAGCGTCCATCCCCTACCTCCTGATCCTACCTGCAGTCGGACTGGTGTTCGGCATAACCGTATACCCCTCGCTGGCTGTCATCCGTACAAGCCTGACCAACTGGAGCCTAAACCGGCAGAGCGTTGACTTCATCGGACTCAAGAACTACGCGTGGCTAGCCACTGATCCCCACTTCTGGCTCACCGCGCGCAACACCGCCATATTCAGCGCAGCGGTACTAATACTCGTCCTAACGTTTGGGCTACTTCTCGCCCTGGCACTAAACGAAAACTTGCCACTTCGCGCCTTCTTCCGCTCAGCAGTCGTCTTACCATGGGCAATCACGGCCGTTGTCGTTGGCGTAATGTGGAAATGGATGCTGCAATCCGATATCGGTATTGTGGCGTATGCCCTCGGGCTCCTTGGGCTGCATCCACCATTCTTTCTCAACGCGAACTGGGCGCTGGGCGTGCTGGTTCTGGTCGCGTCCTGGCAGAGTACCGGATATGCAATGGTCCTTCTGCTTGCCGGCCTCCAAGGAATCGATCCAACGCTTCACGAGGCAGCCAAGATCGACGGCGCTACCTACGGACAGTATGTGCGAGGTGTGGTCCTTCCTCTACTGATACCGACCATCCTCATTGTCACGATCCTAACCACGATTCGAACCGTCAATCTGATTGACCTGGTTCTGGTGGTCACCGGTGGTGGGCCTGCCAGCCAGACCGAGACTCTTGGCTTGTTCATGTGGAATCAGTCCTTCCAGTTGTACAGTGTTGGCTATGGTTCAGCCATCGCCATTGTCATGTTTGCTATCAACATCGTAATGACCTATTTCTACATCAAACTGCTGATCGCCGAGTAGGAGCGCAACCACATGAGAACTCGTCCTCTACGCTTCAGCCACGTGGCAGTCTACCTCTTTCTCGGGGTCTTCACGTTGTACGCGCTGTTTCCGTTCATCTGGACGCTGTCGACATCACTGAAATCGGCCACCCAAGTGGTCGCCTACCCGCCCCGGATCATCCCAGATGGAATAACCCTACAAAACTACATCTATGTTCTTACGCACACGCCAGTTCCAACCTACATAATGAACACCTTTATCGTCGCCGGAGGAACGGTGATCCTTGTCGGGGTCGCCAGCGCTTTGGCCGGGTATGCCTTCAGCCGCTTCAAGTTCCACGGAAAGAACTTGATCCTACTATCACTGCTCATCTGCGTTATGATCTCTGGTGCCACCAAGGTGATCCCACTGTATATGATGCTGCTCCAAGCTGGTCTCCTCAACACCTACTGGAGCCTGATCCTGACCTACTCAGCTGAGTTGGTCCCGATCAGCGTCTGGCTGATGAAGAGCTACATAGATACAGTGCCGAGGGATCTGGATGACGCTGCGCTCGTTGATGGCTGCGGGAAGGTCCGTGCCTTCTTCAAAATCATCCTTCCGCTGACAATACCCGGTCTCATCGCGGTCCTACTCCTGGCGTTCATCAGCGCGTCCCACGAGTTCATTTACGCCGCGACATTCATTTCCGAGCCGACGATGAAGACGGCCCCCGCCGGCCTGTACATCTTCTTTACGGACATCGGAGTTGAATGGGGACCTCTCACCGCAGCATCGATACTCGTTGTTGCTCCGATCATCGCCATTTTCCTTCTGCTCCAACGCTGGTTCATCTCCGGCCTCACCGTCGGCGCTGTCAAGTAGCTTTGTGTTGACCCCAGGGCCGACGCATCTAATTTCTCGGAGATGGGAAGTAGACAGGGCTGGTAGTATGGCGGCCAGGTTTGAGTTCTATATGGAGACCGACATGGAGCCCCTGACCGGCCGCGCCCTATCTGAGCATTTTGCCTCCCTTGAGGACCCGCGAGTAGAGCGTACCAAGCTGCACCATCTTCTTGGCATCGTGACCATCGCCGTGTGCGCGGTGATCTCTGGAGCCGAGAGCTGGAACGATATCGAGGAGTTCGGACAGGCGACGGAGGACTTCTTTGCCGAGTTCCTCGAACTGCCGGGGGGCATTCCCTCCCACGACACCTTCAACCGGGTCTTCGCGGCCCTCGACCCTCTCCAGTTCAGGGAGTGCTTCCTTGGGTGGATGAGGGCGGTGGCTGGGGTGCTGCCTGCCCAAGTGGTAGCCTTAGATGGCAAGACGGTGCGGGGAAGCCATGACCGCTGGGCAGGCAAGGGGCCGATCCACATGGTGAGCGCCTGGGCTGCGTCCAACCGGCTGGTGCTGGCCCAGGTCAAGGTAGATGAGAAGAGCAACGAGATCACCCCTTCGCCTGGGCCGGCCATGAAATGCTGTGTCCACCCAGGTCAAGGTAGATGAGAAGAGCAACGAGATCACGGCCCTGCCCGAGCTACTCCGGTGTCTAGCGATCTCTGGGTGCATCGTGACCATAGACGCCATGGGGTGCCAAAGGGGGATCGCCAGTCAGATCCTAGACCAGGGAGGGGACTACGTTCTTGCTCTCAAGGGCAACCAAGGCACCCTCCAACAGGACGTGGAGGACAGCTTCGGCCAAGCGGAGCGGAGTGGCTTTGCGGCAGTGGCACACGACTATGCCGAGGCAGTGAACAAGGGGCATGGACGGATTGAGCTTCGCAAGTCTTGGGTTATCCGTGACGACGAGGTGATGGGCTGGATCAACTCGGGCCACAAGTGGCCGGGTCTTGCGGCCATAGGGATGGTTCAGGCAGAGAGGCGCATCGGGCCTAAGGTGGAGCAGGAGAGGCGCTACTACCTGCTCAGCCGCGCCCTACCGGCTTCCGAGTTCGGAGCGGCGGTGAGAAGCCACTGGGGGATCGAGAACCGAGTCCACTGGGTACTGGACATGGCTTTCCACGAGGACGCAAGCCGCATCTGAGCGGGGTACGCCGCCGAGAACTTCGCCGTCCTGCGCCACATCGCCCTCAATCTGCTCCAGCGCCACCCCACCAAGCGGCGCCTGAGCATCAGGGGACGAAGGCTCAAAGCAGGCTGGGACCGAAGCTACCTCATGGAGCTACTCACCGACAATTAAGATGCGTCGGCCCTGGGCCCGGTCCCGTTGCTACTGGACCGGCTCAGGGGTTTGCCGTACAATTTCCAAGGAACATTGAACTTGGCAGGCGCCTTTGAGTGTTCGCGAGCAGTTCGGAAAGCTGCGGCGAGAGACAGGGATCAGTCAAGAGGAACTGACCCGCGACCTGCCGCCGCCGGAAGGCGAGCGGCTGATCCTGCAGGGCCTGGTGGCCCTTCGCCGGCGATACCGCCAGGACAAGCCAGCCCAGGAGGGCCCATAGGAGATGGCCGAACGGACGGCTCTTCGCTTCTCCCGCCACGCCCGCAACCGGATGCGCCTCTGGAAGATCACCGAGAGCGATGTGGGGGCGGTGCTGGACGAGCCCGAGGACGTGACCCCCAGCTACCGTGGCCGAAAGAATGCGTGGAAGCCCTTCAGGGGGGCGTGGTTGCGGGTTACCTTCGCGGAGGCGGGGAAGGTCACCGTAGTGGTCACCGTGACACCGATGGATCGAAAGCCCGGAAAGAGGGGACGATGAAGATCACCTACGACCCCGAGGTGGATGCCGCATACATCCAGCTGCGAGAGGCCGAGCCTGCTCGAGCCGTAGACGTCGCCGAAGGGGTGACGGCGGACCTGGACGCGGAGGGGAACCTGATCGGCTTCGAGGTCCTGGACGCCAGCGAGAGGATCGGCGAGCAGGGGTTGGAGAGCCTTTCCTTCGAGTTGCTCACCTCCAGGCTTCCCAAGAGCGCCTGATCGTATCGGTCCGGGGTGTCCTGCCACGCACGGTGGTGGCATCCTGGCACGAAAAGCAGTCGCCGATGCCCACGTTCCCTGCGAGGTGGAAGGTCTATCACCTCACCGGGGCCCTGCTGGTGCAGATCGATCAGGCCCTGCAGGTAAGTCTCCTGAGCGACGAGTCTCCCCAGCACAAATCCAATCAACTCTTCTACCTGACCCGCGGGTCTTTCAAGCGTCGGCTGTTGGACGATCTGTGGAAGGCGAAGCGGGCAACTTCCCCCAAGTCGCTCGCCCAGGTCATCACCTCCAAGACCGTGATCGATGCCATGCGGAAGGAACTGAAGAGCGGCGGTTTCCACTATGCCGTGGCCGCCCAGCACTTCGCGAAATCGATGGAACGGACTCTCCAATACCTCAACGCCGCCATGCCGAGAGCCTGGTTCTACGCGGTCGAGTTGGTGTGCTTCGCCGCCGAGGCCGGCGCCCCGGCGGCCTTCGAGGCCCGTGCCGTCCTGGTGCCTCCGACAGGACCTGGCAAACCTCCTCACGACGAGACCACTTTCTTGGGACTGGTCAACCTCCCGACTTGACACCGCTGCCCCCGTTGGGGGATCCGGGCCTCACCCGCTTCCTCCGCCGGAGCGCGCCGACGCAGGAGGGGTAAGGCCGAAGAGGCCAAACAGCTCCTCGGCGCTGAGCTTCTCCCGTAGATCCAGAGACACGTCGTCCACCATTTGGTCGAACAGCAACTGCTTGTCCCGCAGGACCTCCGCTATCCTCTCCTCGATGGTCCCCTCGCAGACGTAGCGGTAGACGTTTACCGGCATCGTCTGCCCCAGCCGGTGGCTGCGGTCCTCGGCCTGGCGCTCCACTGCCGGATTCCACCACCGGTCGAAGTGAAAGACGTAGGAGGCGTCCTGCAGGTTGAGCCCCTGCCCGCCGGCCCGCAAAGACAGCACCAGCACACGGTACTCCGGGTTGTCCCGGAACTCCTGGACCACCGCATCCCTCTGCGCCGTCGACATGGCCCCCGTGTAGAGCAGGGGCCGGAAGGCCCGCAGCCGGCGGGCGATGGCCGCCGCTCCGAAGGAGGAGTCGGCAAACTGGGAGAACACCAGGGCGCGGAGCCCCCCTTCTCGCAGCTCCTCCAGCCTCGCCAGCAGATCCTCCAGCTTGACCGACTGGCTCGAGACCGGACAGAAGTTGCATATTTGCTTCAACCGGACGATCAGCTCCAGCACGCTTTCCACCTTCAAGGCCTCCCCCTGGCGGTGAAGCTCGACCACCCCCTCGCGCTCTGCCCGCTCGTAGCTCTCCCGCTGCGCCCCGGTTAGGGCCACGGTCACATCGCTCACCAGCTTGGGCGGTAGATCGCCCAGAACCTCTCTCTTCCGGCGGCGCAACTGCAGCTCCCCGTGTACTCGGGCGAGATCCGGACCCGGCCGAAGCCTGATGGGGGAAAAGGGCGGAAGTAGTGGGGCGACGAACTCCAGGACGGAGGCCAGATCGTCCGGACTGTTCTCCAGCGGAGTGCCCGTTAGCGCCCAGCTGCGCCGCCTGGGAAGCCTCTTGCACTTCTCGCCGATATCCGCTCGCCGGTTCTTGATCTTCTGAGCTTCGTCCAGCAGCACCAGGTCCCAGATCCGGCGTCTGGGGGGAGATTGAGGGCCACCGATGAAGTCCATCCTCAGAGTCTCGTAGCCCACCAGGTAGACCTGGGCCGGCGTCGCCCACTGCCACGCCCTCTCCTCCCTGGAGCCCCTGACGGTGGAAACCCGCAGCTCCGGCGCCCAGCGATCCAGCTCCCGACGCCACTGAGAAACCAGACCTGCAGGAACCACCACCATGGCCCGCTCCAGCTCGCGCCGCAGGGCGAGGATCCGAAGGGCGGCGATGGTCTGCACCGTCTTCCCCAGCCCCATCTCGTCCGCCAGCAGCAGGGCATCCCTGGAGAGCAGCGCCTGGACGCCCTCCACCTGATACTGGAAAAGCTGTGCGGGCCACCCCACTGGGCCGGAACCGGCAAGGATCAGCTCCACGGGCAGTTGGAGGAGGAGGGCCAGCCGCCGGGCCAGGGAGACGGGTACGGAGGGATTGCTGGAGTCCCGCGGAGGGTCGGCTGCTTCCCGTGATCCGACGGCCCAGATCCCCAACGGCTCCAGGGCGAGGAGTCCCTCCAGAGACACGGTGCCGCCCTTTCGGGTCCAGGAGCTCAGCACCTTCCGATAGCGAGCGGCCCTTCCCAAGGGTAGAGCCTGCACCAGGGATCGAGCAGGGGTCGCGGGGCCGGCGGCCCCGGGGGTTCGGCGCTCCCCGTTTCGCACCAGCGGGAACGGGACGACCATCCGGCCGGCGGGCGGCGGGTTGCCAGGTGTGGGGGTGCCGGATCTGCTTCCCCAACCGGCGGGGGCAGGGCCGGGGGCGGGAAGACGCCACCAGTCCGAGGTCATGGTGATGATTCTTCATGGTCGAAGGGGCCGTACACCTCCCGGAGGCCGGCCAGAGCCCGGTCGAAGGGCTCGACCAGCAGCCTCCTGACCGCCAGCTCCTTCAGGAGTCGCAGCTCCTGAGAGCCCTCCGGCGGTCGATCGGGAAACCAGAAGAGGTGCATCGGCTCTGAGGCCTCCGCCAGCTCCCGCCGCTCCTCCGCCAGGTAGGGGGTAGTCTCCAGGATGGTGGCGATCCGGCAGACCGGCAGGGAGAGGCGGATCTCCCGGCAAAAGAGCTCCCCACTCACCTCCGCTGCCAGGGCGAGGAGCAACCTGGGCACTCGGGGGCAGATGGAGAGCAGAGAGATGGCGAGGCTCCGCTCCGCCTGCCGCCGGACGTCGGCGGAGCGCCAGAGGGGAGAGGACGGGACGTCTACCCGGTTGAAAGTGAACTCCAGCGGCTCGCCCCGGGCGTTCACCAGAAAGAGAGCTCCGAACCAGACAGTGCCCTCAGGGTTGCGGGCCAGCTTCAGGAAGGCCGCGGTGCCCAACTCGTGCAGGTTGTCCAGGTCGCGAAAGGGGATCGGCATCTCACACCTGCGTTCCGGCTATCCTCCCCAGCGAGGATCCCCATCTACCCCCTCGTCCTCCCGGATCTCCGCCTCGGGCGCCACCTCCAGGTCCCGATCCTCTTCGTAGCTCTGGCGCAGCTCGGCTACCACCGTTTCCGGCGAGTAATCCGGATAGGCTCGCTTCAGATCCCACTCGTTGATCCAGAAGCGCACGTAGGTGCGCATGGGGGTGCTGCCCAGCCGCTCGGGGGAGCCGGCCTCGGGCGGGGACCAGCCGTAGGCTTCGGCGTGGGTGGACTTGGTCTTCAGATAGCTCTGGAGCAGCAGGGCCTGGTCGGGAGGCCGCAGCGGGAGCCGCTCCCTGGAGATCAGCCGCATCCCCCGCTCAGCCTGGCCGGCCAGGGCCAGATCGGCCGGGAGGCTGGAGGCCCGCAGCTTGCCGGGGATCCGCTCCCGGTCGTTGCGTCCCTCCAGCACGGCCTCCTCGAAGTCCTTGGTGATGGCCAGAACGCTGGTCATGCAGGGAATGCCCTCGCCCTGCAGCTTGCTGGAGAGCCGTGCGATCTCGGCGTAGGACCTGGCCCGCTGCATGAAGGAGTAGCGCCCGACCAGCTCCACCTCGTCCAGCAGCAGCACCCAGCCCGAGTAGCCGGCCGCCACCGTGAGCCTGGAGGCAAACTTGAAACGCTGGATGGCCAGATCCCTGGCCGGGGGCGCCTTATCTATGGGGAAGGCAGCGCTCGCGCCCAGGGACTTCAGCGCCTTCCTCATCTCGCCCGTGTTGATCCGGCCACCGCTCCAGAAGGCCAGGATCCGCTCCTGCAGCTCTGGATCGCCCCGCATGTGCTCCAGGAGGTAGAGGGTGGCGGCAAACCGGGGGTTCAGCCCCGAATCACCGTTCACCCACTGGTATAAGGCCACGTACTCCGGTCGCGCGGGATCCAGCCTGGCTGCCACCTCCGAGAGGGCCGTTCCCATAGCGCCGGGAAGGATCGCCCCAGCGATGGCCGCGCGATACACCCTCGTGGGGTCGTAGAGGGGCGTCTCTTTGCTGACTACCAGCTTGCTGCAGAGGAAGTTCTGGTCCAGGGCCAGGTGCTGGAAGTGCTCCAACAGGTGCGACTTGCCGGAGCCGAAATCCCCGGCGATCAACAGGCTCCCTCCTGGCTGCCCCGTGGCGCTCCCCTCCCTCGCGTGGATCAGCAACTCCTGGAAGCGGGCCTTGATCTCCGGCTGGGAGCTACCCAGCACCCTAACCGCGTCCCTATTGGGGACGCCGGACCGGAGGGCCTCTATGGCGCGGCGATGCCGGATCTGCTCATCCATGCCGTTCCTCCATCCTCTCCTCCAGGTGAGCCGGCAGCCGCGCCGGAGCCGAGCCGGAAAGCCGGATCAGGGCGGCCAGGGGGTTGGGGACCTCCCGATCGCGAACCTCATCCCAGATCCGCAGCTTCAAGGCCTCGTAGCAGCCCAGGCCCCTGATGGGATCGGTGAGCAACTCCGGCGACGCCACCACCACAATCAGACAGTTGGACAGATCGTCGACTCCGTCCACGAACTGCCGCAGCAGCTCGTAGGCATCCATGGTGGCAGGCTTACTGTAGTAGAGGTATCCCTCGGGGGTGTGGGCGCGGTCGGCCGTGCACTGGGTGACGTCCAGCCCCAGGATCAGCCCATTGCCGGCGGTGAGCCGCAGCCATCGAACCAGGGAGAACAGCATGTACCGGGCGTTGTGCCGGGCGATCTTCTGGTAGATCAGCGAGGGCTTGAGAGCCGAGAGAAGCCGGAGCTCGCCGCATAGCCACTCCTTGATAGCCCCGCTCTCCGTGGGAGACACGTCGGTAGGGTCCAACTGGGCCTGACACAACCGAAGCATGGCGACCCGGAACTCCTGGCTCATGCCGTGGTCCCGGTAGATCCGGCCAGCGAGCCACTTCTTCACGTCCCGCCTCAGCTCCGCCTCCTGATACTGGTTTTGCGCGGCGATCGCTTGAAGATCCAGGTGGTCTCGCTCCGGCAGGAGCCGGTAGCCGTTCTCCTCCAGCAGCCCCGCTACGAAGCGGCGTGCCAGACCGTCCCAGTCTATCTGGCGGGCGACTTCGTGGAACAGCTTGTCGATCATGTGGATCTTGGTGACGGCCGAGTCCACGCCGGCAAACTGGTAGCCGGCCTCCACCGCCGCCGTCTCCAGCCCCCTCTGTACGGCAGATCGCTCCGCCTCCCCGGCGGGCACCACGAACTTCACGGCGGCGCCCCCCCGGAGGACGAAGTCCTCCAGATACTCACCGCGGATGACTCGCAGCCAATCCTCGGGCCTCATCTGTATAGAACTCATCGAATCACTCTTCCCGATCGAAGGAGATGCCGAAGTACCGCTTCTCCTGTCCGCCCTGGGTCACGACGGTTATGGCGCTGGCCGGGCTCTTGGTGCCCGTGGCGGCCGGGAAGCTCACCCGCGCGCCGTCCCTGGTCTCGGTGATCCCGCTCTGATCCAGCAGGTAGACGTCCCTGGCGAACTCATGGAGGGTGTAGTCGCGGGTGTCCCCGGGGCGCGGCGTCAGCCAGTCGTACAGCTCCTTCAGCCGCACCACCGATCCCCGCTTCTTGCCCCGGTGGGCGACGATCCGCTCGTAGACCCGGCACATGGACTCCAGGAAAGCCTCGGACTTGAACCGCGGCCGGCGGCCCTGGATCTCCTTGAGGTGGGCGACCAGCACGGTGGGGCGAAGGCGCCTCTCCCTGACCCGGTCGATAGACACCGCCCGCTCGGCCGGCAGCACCCGCAGCAGGGACGGATAGCAGTAGATCTGGTCGTCCTGCCGGTAGAGGCTCAGTCCCTGGCGTTGCGCCGTCTGGACCAACTCCTCCAGGTAGGCCTCGCCGGACAGATACCCCTCATCGTCGAAGTTCCAGCCCTCCACAGTGTTGGCGAACTGCTGCCCAAGGGCCGCGATGGACTGCTCCGCCGCCTCCAGCCCCCGGCGGATCTCCCGAAGATTCCCCGCCCGTGCCGCGGTGCGCAATCGCTTGAGGGATGTTGCCACCCCAGAGGCGGCCGTCAGGCACGAGTCGGCGTCGCCCTCGGTCCGGGCCAGGGCTGATTCCAGGTTTGAGTCAGGCATCCGCGGTCTCCTTTCTGGACGGGCGCCCGACAGCGCGCCCGCAGGGACATCCTGGGAGGCGATTGGGATAGCAGGCACAGCGTCGTCAGCCCCAGATGGGACTTCTTTCTGGGAGAGAGTGCCAACCGACGCGTTCCGGGGTAGCCCATCGACCAGCACACAAGATACCCCACTCATGTTGTTATCGTCAATACGAGCGACCCATGTAGCTTGCCTCGGCCGCAGCCTGGACAGCCCGTCCCCCATCCTTTGCCTTGACGGCGCCGGAAAGATGCTGTAAGTTGCACAGCCTGGCTGCACGAGACCGCAACCAGCACAATTAGTTAGCCATGTTGACCTTCCAGCAGGGTAAATCCCGCTCCTCATGGCCTCGGGGAGAGCCCCTCAGAAAAGAAGCGGAGACCACATTCCCACTGCCCATTATTGCGCAGTCTAGAGGAGGCACGGGTGTTCTATCCAGTAAAGAACCAAGAACTGGCCAACTGGGTCAACGAAACGGCTGCCATGTGCCAGCCCGACCAGGTCTACTGGTGCGACGGCAGCAGCGAGGAGTACGACCAGCTGATGGCGTCCATGGTCGCCAGCGGCGCGGCAGTGCCCTTGAAGAAGCGCCCCAACAGCTTCCTCTACCGCTCCCATCCCAGCGACGTGGCCAGGATCGAGGATCGCACCTTCATCTCCACCCCAACTCGGGAGGAGGCCGGGCCCACCAACAACTGGATTAACGACGACGAACTCAAGCAGAAGATGAAGGAGATGTACAGGGGCTCCATGCGGGGCCGCACCATGTACGTCATTCCCTTCTTGATGGGCCCCGTCGGTTCTCCCATGGCCAAGATCGGCATCGAGATTACCGATAGCCCCTACGTCGTCTGCAACATGCACCTCATGACCCGCGTCGGAAGTCGAGTCATAGATGTCCTCGGCACGGAAGGCGACTTCGTCAAGTGCCTCCATTCCGTCGGTGCTCCCCTCAACAACGGTCACGCCGACGCCCTGTGGCCCTGCACACCGGACGTGGAGCAGAAGTACATCAGCAACTTCCCCCGAGAGAACACGATCTGGTCCTTCGGCTCCGGCTACGGCGGCAACGCCCTCCTTGGCAAGAAGTGCCTGGCGTTGCGCATCGCCTCGGCCATGGCCAGGCGCGAAGGCTGGATGGCGGAGCACATGCTGATCCTGCGGCTGACCAGTCCGGAGGGCAAGCAGTATCACGTCGCCGCCGCCTTCCCCTCCGCCTGCGGCAAGACCAACCTGGCCATGATCCAGCCGACCCTTCCGGGATGGAAAGGTGAATGCATCGGCGACGACATCGCCTGGATGAAGATCGGGCCTGATGGGCGCCTCTACGCCATCAATCCCGAAGCCGGCTTCTTCGGCGTGGCGCCCGGTACTTCGCATCAATCCAACCCGGCGGCCATGGACACGGTGAGGGAGAACGCGATCTTCACCAACTGCGCCCTGACCGACGACGGGGATGTCTGGTGGGAAGGCATGGGCCCAGCGCCGGAGCACGCCGTGGACTGGAAGGGTCGCGATTGGCACCCCGGCACCGGCGAGCCGGCCGCCCATCCCAACGCCCGCTTCACGGTGCCCGCTCGCCAGTGCCCGGTCATCTCCCCGGACTGGGAGAAGCCGGAGGGGGTGCCCATTGACATCCTGATCTTCGGCGGTCGCAGAGCCGGCGTGGTGCCGCTGGTTACAGAGGCTTTCGACTGGGCTCACGGCGTATTCCTGGGCGCTACGGCCGCCTCCGAGACGACCGCGGCCAACATCGGCGCGGTGGGCAACCTGCGTCGCGACCCCTTCGCCATGCAGCCTTTCTGCGGCTATGACATGGCCGACTACTTCCAGCACTGGCTGGACATGGGTGACAGGCTGGGCAGCAAGGCGCCCAAGATCTTCTACGTGAACTGGTTCCGCAAGAGTCCCGAGGGCAAGTTCATGTGGCCCGGCTACGGCGACAACAGTCGCGTCCTGAAGTGGATGTGCGACCGGGTGGACGGCAGGGTGGGAGCCCGACACACGCCGATTGGCCTGTTGCCAGAGCGGGCCGATCTCGATCTCAGCGGGCTCGATATTCCCGGGGCGTACCTCGAGGAGCTATTGAGGGTTGACGAGGCGGCTTGGAGAGCGGAGATCCCGGACTTGGACCGGCACCTCTCGAAGTTCGATCACAGTCTGCCGCAGCCGCTGGGAGATCAGCTCCACGATCTTCGGGCCCGGTTGGGATAGGGGAGGACCCGGTCCTCATCCAGGCAACAGTAGAGCTCCGAAGCAGACAACTCAGCAGGGGCGGGCCGAACGGCCCGCCCCTGGTCGTGAGGGCGCCCTGCCAGGCAGGAGACGCCTCAGCAGACGTCTTTGGCGGCGAACTCCAGCCCCAGCTCTTCCAGCTTCGCCCTGGTGGGGTTGCCCGTCTCCAGGTCCCAACCGCGGTAGCTGTAGTAGTCGTTCTTCAGCCGCTCCAGGGTCTCCCTCGGCATCACGGCCCCCTTCATCGGGCCCTCGGGGATGGGGTCCTCCGTCATCCGCGGGGGAAGCTGGTCGTCCTTTCGGGTGAAGCCTTCCCGGGCGGAGAAGCAGCGGATCATGTTCCACTGCCGCTCGGCGATCTTCCGGCCCTCCTGGACGTCCAGGTTCCAGCCGGTGACGGCGTTCAGCGCCTCGACGGCGTTCTCCGTGATACCCACGGGTCCCCACACCGTCTCGGCCAGGTGGCAGAGGATCACCGAGTCGTTGAAAATCAGGAAGTGGTTGACCTCCGCGGCCAGCACTCCCTTGTCCTCCAGCACCTTCCGGTCGGAGATCCCCATCTTCTCGGCGGTGGTTCGGGCGTCGTGGTGGCTCCCTCCACGGGGCCCGGTGGCGTAGCCCACCGCTGCCGAGGCGAAGGGGCGCGGCGTGTGGCCCGCCAGCTCGAGCCCCTTGACGTGGACCGCGAAGCGCTCGGAGCCCTTCCCCACGATCCTGGAGGCCTCCCTGGTGCCCTTGGCCAGCAGGGCCCCTATACCCTCCCGCTTGCCGATCTTCTCGGTCACCGCCAGCATCGCCTCGGCGTTCCCGAAGCGCAGGTCGATGCCGTCGGTGTCCTTCAGGGTGAGGATCCCCTTCTCGAAGCACTCCATGGCCCATGCCACGGTGCAGGAGGCGGACATCAGGTCCAGCCCGTATTCGTCGCAGATCTCGTCTGCCTTGCAGATGGCCTTTATGTCGCCCACCCCACACATGCTGCCGAAGCCGAAGACCGTCTCGTAGTCCGGGCCGTTGATGACGGACTTGTAGGGACCCGAGGAGACGACGCTGTACTTGGTACAGTTGATGGTGCAGCCGAAGCAGGCCCGGTTGGCCTTGACCACCTGCTCCTTCATGGTCTCGCCGGTGACCCCCTCCACCCCCGCGAACACCTCGGTCTGCCAGTTGCGCGTGGGGAGGATCCCAGCGGCGTTCAGGGGGCCGGTGTTTCGGGCGGTGCCGTACTCCAGGAGACCCTTGACGCCGGCGTTGGCGAAGAGCACTTCGTTCAGCTTCATGCTGGTGTTGTAGGCCCGCAGCATGTTGGGAACTGGGACGCCTCCCGTCCCCCGCACGGCGATGGCCTTCACCCCCTTCGAACCCATGACGGCGCCCAGGCCACCCCGACCGGCGGCCCTGATGCCCACCAGGATCATGGCGTAGGGGGTGCCGTCCTCTCCCGCCTCGCCGATGGTGGCGACCTGGACCTCCTCGTCGCTCAGCTCCTTCCGGATTATCTCCTCGGTCTCCAGGGTGCCCTTGCCCCAGAGGTGTGCGGCGTCTCGGATCTCCACCCGGCCGTCGTCGATCCAGAGGTAGACGGGCCTCTCGGACCTCCCCTCCAGCACCAGGCCGTCGTACCCGGCGAACTTCAGCTCCGGCGCCCAATAGCCGCCGAAGATGCTGTGGAAGAAGGAGTTGGTCAGCGGGGACTTTCCGCAGACGGACCCCCGGGAGCCCGAGGGGATCATCGTCCCGCAGGTGGGCCCGGTCATGAAGATCAGCTTGTTGTCGGGGCCCAGGGGATCGATCTTCGGCTTCAGCTCGTCGTAGAGGAGGCGGGCGGAGTAGCCCACGCCGCCCACGAAATCGCTGGCCCAGTCCTCGCGAAGGGGCTCCCGCGTAACCCCCTTCTTCGTCAAATCCACCCTGAGCAGTTGCCCAACGTATCCGCCGTATTTGAACGCTGCAGCCACTAGCAACCTCCTCCAACCGGAGAGATGATGGTCACCTCATCGCCGCTCTCGATGGGCCTGTCCCCGTCCAGGATCGATGAGATGATCTCGTCGTTGAGCCTGATGGGGAAAGGGGTCAACTCCCCGGTGTTCGGGTCGCATATCTTCTCCGCCAGGGGCCTGCCGTGCTCCCTCAGCAGGGCGTCGAACACCCCCTTCACCGTCTCGGGAGGGGCCACCTCAACCTCGACTGCGGCCGCCCCCAGGACGTCCCGGATCACCGTGAAGCTCCTGACCGTAACCTTGGCCACGCCCGACCCTACCTGCTGACGGATTCTAGCCAGGCGTGGGCGATCGCCTTCGCCTCCGACGGCTTCAGTCGGACCGGCTTCCCTTCCATCTCCTTCCATGCGATGGCCTCAGAGACGCAGAAGCGCACACACACCGGATTGCCAAAGCAGTAGTCGCAGGAGTCCAGCAGGGTGGGAACGGGGATCTCGGGCACGTCCACCAGGGTGACCTTGATCCTGGCATCCCTGGGGTTGAACTCCCCCGTCTTCACCGCGGAGCAGGCAAGCTCGCACAGCTTGCAGCCCGTGCACAGTTCCGGCCGAATCTCAATGTGTTTCTCCACTGTCTCACTTCCTCGCTTTGTCAAACAGAGATTGAGGTGCGTCCTGGGACGCAGGGCGAGATCCCCAGGTCGCGCAGGGGGAGAAGGTGAGCCGAGATGCCGAGGGGTAGCGAGACCAGGACGAAGGCCCGCGGCTTCAGGGGCAAGCCCTCCATGGTGATACCTCCTGGTATCGGTGCCCTGCCTCGTCGCAGGGGCGTCACTGGTACCGGCTCGACTGCCGCTCGAGGTCCGACGCGACGCTGCCCGGGCCCCGCGATCAGCGCCCTGATGGTACTACTCGGCGCTCGAAGACACAATGGCCTTCGCCGCGTATACTGTCCCACGCACGAGGGCACCGGGTTGTCCCCATTCCATTCTCGGAGGTGGCGGGTGGATACCAGTTCGATTCGGCGAGTGGTGGTGATCGGAACCGGGCTTATGGGCCCGGGCATAGCCCAGTCCTTCGCGGCCGCGGGTCGGGAGGTGGCGCTGGTGGGGCGAAGCCCCGAGAGTGTTGCCCGGGGCCTCGCCTCGGTGAGATCGAACCTCGAGGCCATGCAGGCGGAAGGACTGATGGCCGCCGAGGAAGCGGCCCGCACCCTGGCCCGGATCGAGGGCAGTACCGACCTGGAGGGAAAGGCTGTCGAGGCCGACCTGGTGACGGAGTCCATCGTCGAGGATCTGCCCACCAAGCGGGAGCTGTTCGCCCGGCTGGATCGGGTGTGCGCGCCCCACACCCTCCTCACCACCAACACCTCGGGTCTGCCCATCACTCAGATCTCCGCCGGCATGGACCACCCGGGGAGGGCTGCCACCACCCACTACTGGAACCCGCCCCACCTGATGCCCCTCGTGGAGATCGTCCAGGGGGATCGAACCTCCCAGGAGACGGTGGAAACCCTCCGATCGCTTCTGGCCGAGATTGGCAAGCGGCCGGTGGTGGTGCGGAAGGACGTCCCCGGCCAGTTGGGCAACCGGATCCTCCACGCCATGAAGCGAGAGGCGATGTACATCGTCCAGGAAGGGATCGCCACCGCCGAGGAGGTGGACACCGCCATCAAGATGGGGCTGGGGCTGCGGCTCCCCGTGTACGGTCCCCTGGAGCACTCCGACCTCAACGGTCTGGAGATGTCGCTGGCCATCGAGTCCTACCTCTTCCAGTCCCTGTGCAACAGTACAGAGCCGCTGCCTATCCTGAAGGATAAGGTGGAGAAGGGCGAGTCGGGCTTCAAGGCCGGCCAGGGCTTCTACGACTGGAGCCAGCGGGATGCCGCCCAGGTGAGGCGAATCAGGGACGAGTTCCTGATGGCCCGGGTGAAGGAGCTGTACCCACCCCACAAGCCCGACTGAGCCCACTCGCCAACCTGCAGCGGCCGAAGGGCCAGGAGGGCAGGTAGGCGAAGTGAAATCGGCACGAGAAAGCGGCCCGCATCCCCCGGGATGCGGGCCGCCGATGGTCTGAGAAGGGACGCACGGGGCAGATCGGACCCTTCGAGGGACCCCCTACGGGTTCTTGGGGCCCGGCGGGATCTGGAAATCGCTGAACCAGCCGGTGTTGTTGTTCAGGGCCGACCGGACGAAGTCCCGGAACTGGCCGTTGGGACCGGAGGTCGTGTCCACCGCCGCCATGACGTCCTGCTGTCGCGTCAGCGCCTCGGCCTCCGCATCGGTCGTGTGAACGGGAGCGCCTCGGAGGGCCTGGGAGATGTGCACCGCGTTGTGGACGATGACGCCGGCCATCCACTCGGCCTGGAGGTCCGGGAAGCTATCCCAGTCCGTGGGGTAGGCCGTGGCCTCGTTGAACCCGATGCTGTGGGTCGCGACGTCGACGGCGGGGGTGCTGCTATCCAGCAGCTCGATCTTGTAGACGTTCTGCTTGACTATGCCGTAGTTGTAGGGCGACTTGTCGGAAAGTAGCTTCAGGGCGTCGCCCACCAGATTGATGAAGCGCGGGGCCCCAACCACCTCGATGTTGGCCGGGGGCTGAGATGCAGCGACGGCCGTCGGGGTGGGAGCAGCCGGAACGGGTGTGGGGGTGGCTGGAGCCGGAGTCGGCACCACCACGCCGTCCTTCTCGAAGGCAGCGAAGAGGTTGGTCGCCGGAAGATCCGCCGATCGGGCCACGCCGTTCGCCACGCCGTTGTCGTACTGGCGGTACAGCTTGCTACCCTGGGCTTCCTGTGCCAGATCGGACGGCAGGTTCTGCCCTGTGATCACCGACTTCAGGTAGTCGCCCAGTAGGATCCCCTGGGTGAGGCCTGAGCCCTTGTCGAAGTGCATGATCCCCCGCTGGAAGCGGAGGTAGACGAAGTTGCCGTTGTTGGGATCGTAGGTGGGCTTGCTGGTGGGAAGTCCCCAGATCTCCAGGTTGATGAGAGGCATCAGACCCGGGTCCGCTCCACCATTGGGGAAGGCCTCCCGGTAGCTGACGGTGTTCACCATGGTGGAGTAGAAGTTGGTCTGCATCCCCTCCCAGCTGTCGGGGGCGTTCTGCCGGGCGAAATCCAGCGCCTTAGCGGCGAAGTCCGGATCTGAAGCCGAGGGGGCAGTCCCCAGCAGCTGAGGGTTGGCGGCTGGGAAGACGGATCCGTTGATGTGGGTGTAGGGCAGCAGGTCGTCGCTCAGCAGGTTAATGAGGCCGACTCCCCCGTTGGCCTGAAGCTGCAGCACGGCCCGCTGGAAGAACTGCACCCTGGTGCCCATGAAATCGAGCTCCCGGGAGATCGGGTAGCCGAACACCCTGACCCCACCCCGATGGTCGAAGTAATCCTGGATCTTGTCGTTGGTGATGGAGTAGCCGGTTTCCGGGAAGGGTGTCGCGGCGGCCGGAGTGACCAGCAGGGCAACGGACGCGACCAGGGCAAGGAACACGAGGCTGAAGGTGCGCAAGGTGATGTCTCCTTTCACTGAACTGTGCGCGCCAGAACTGGATCGACGGAAATGGCTGAAGGGACGCGGGGGGGCCGGCACGGGCCAGTCTCTACTTTTCGTGGTGCGGATTGTATCACGGACCCCGACCTCCGGCTACAACAGGCCCAGTGCCCATTCGCGCAGCATCGAGCGGGCTTGTGCACGCACGCTTCCCGGAAGGACCGAGCGACCGTGGGGCAGACTGTGCAGAGCGATAGGAACGGCCACGGCCCGGCCTGGCCCTCCTTCAGGCCAATTGCACAGGAGTTTGTATTTTCCCACCCTTCTTTCACCAAGTGGAATAGCCCAATAGTGCTATACTGGGTCCATCAGTAATTGAAGATGAGTTGCAGCCCGATGCCCCCCAAGGGGCTGCGCCGCGAAGGAGGCCTTCCGATGAGGCTGAACCCCGGCATTCGCGCCGCTATCACCCTGTTTGCCGCCCTCAATCTCCTCGACATCGCCTCCACCTATCTGGCTTTGCAGTCCGGCCTGGCCGAGGCCAACCGCATCCCATCGATGCTGCTAGCCACTGGTGGCCAGCCCGCGATGTACCTCTTCAAGGCGCTGATCTCGCTGCTGGTCATAGCCATCGTGATAAGGCTGAGCCCCTACTTCCGGCGGCTGGGGTACGGTCTTCAGGCCGCCAACGGGATCCTGGCCCTCACCGTGCTGCTGAACCTGGTGCAGATGCTCGTCGCGTGATCCATCCGGGCAGATCCTCGCGCCCTTTGCGGGTTGAATTCCTGGCCGGCCCTGTAGCCTTTCCCCGCTGCGCCCCCTGACCCTACGGCTGGCCGATTCGCGGCCCACCGTCCGCCCCTGCCCTGCGCGTGGTGGGATCCCATCACTCGAACCTTATGCTAGCAGCTCCAACTGGTAATTGGATCTTTTTGGTCCACTATGCCATGATGGGACTGCAGCCAGGACCGGCTGACAGAGTTCACGGAGAACTGTCATGGACGAATTCAGATACCTCAACCCCAGGGCCGACCAGGCCAAGGTGGTTTCTCGAGTCGACTTGTGGGCCTCCTCGGCCGTGTTGGCTTTCTTTGCCGTGGCTCTCGGATCCACCCTTCTCACCACGGCTTCGGCGGGCGAGTTCCTCCTTCGGGGGCTTCTTACCCTGGTCTTCGTCGCGGGGGCCGCGCTCTTCTTCCGAGGTGCCCTTCTGTGGGGCAAACCCCGCCCGACGGCGAAGCTCGAGCCGCAGGAACCGCGAGAACTCCGAGGGAGCTTCGACAAGGCCCGCACTCCCCGAGATAAGAGGGCCGCTTAGAGCCCGCAGGGCGCCCTGCTGATGGGGCGGTAGTAGCGGATCCCAGGGGCGGGCACGGCGTCCCGCCCCTGCAGGTTAGTGTATGCGATGGCTACGCGGCCTTCCGGCCCCTGCGGGGGCGGGCACCACCGCCCTCGGAGGCTGCGTTGCGGCCTTTTCGGCTCTCTCCGGCTCGGTTTCCGGAGCCTCCTCGGCCCCATGCTTGCCCACCTTCAGCCCGGGTCCCAGCAGCACCACGCCGATGGCACGCCTATTGCGGCAGGCATGTTGAACAAGCCTTCAGCAAAGGATCGAACGATGGCCGGGTTTGGCAGCAGCGTACCCATAGAGAAGGTGGAGGTTTCCGCCTACAGGATACCCACCGACTTCCCCGAATCCGACGGCAGCTACGAATGGGACGAGACCACCCTCGTCGTCGCTGAGGCGACGGCCGGGGGCATCCGCGGCCTCGGCTACTCCTACGCCGACGCGGCCACCGCCCAACTGATCAAAGACCACCTGGCGGATAGGGTCAAGGATCTCGACGCCATGGCGATCCAGGGGGCCTGGACCGCCATGGTCCACTCCATCCGAAACCTGGGCCGGCCTGGCATCGCTTCCATGGCGATCTCCGCAGTCGACGTGGCGCTCTGGGACCTGAAGGCGCGGCTGCTGGAGCTGCCCCTGGCGAAGCTGCTGGGGATGGTACGCGACGCGGTGCCCATCTACGGAAGCGGAGGCTTCACCTCCTACTCCGACCAACAGCTGGCACAGCAGTTGGGCGGGTGGGTCGCGCAGGGGATCCCCCGAGTGAAGATGAAGATCGGCCGCGACGCGACCGCGGACAGGCGTCGGGTCCACGTCGCCCGGAACGCCGTCGGTCCCGATGCCCAGCTGTTCGTCGACGCCGACGGCGGCTACAGCCGGAAACAAGCCCTGGACCAGGCCGAGTACTTCGCCCAGCTGGGGGTGACCTGGTTCGAGGAGCCGGTCTCCTCCGACGACCTGGAGGGACTGCACCTGATGAGAGACCGCGCCCCGGCCGGCATGGACGTCGCCGCCGGCGAGTATGGCTGCGACCAGTTCTACTTCCGGCGGATGCTGGAGGCGCAGGCGGTGGACGTGCTGCAGGCGGACGCCACACGCTGCGCCGGCATCACCGGCTGGCTTCGGGCCGGTGCCCTGTGCGAGGCCCATTCCCTGCCCTTCTCGGCCCATGCCGCCCCCTCGATCCACCTCCACCCCTGCTGCGCGGTGAGCGCCCCGTGCAACCTGGAGTACTCCCACGATCACGTCCGGATCGAGAAGATGCTCTTCGACGGGGCGGTCTCGCCGGTCAACGGCGCCCTGCACCCGGACCTCTCACGGCCGGGCCTCGGGCTCGAGCTGAAGCGGTCCGAGGCTGCACGGTTCGCGATTTAGCCGCCTGACCCCTACTTCACAATCCTCCGGCCGATAGGGTAAGTTGTGGCGACCCGAGCCCTCTTCGAGAAGCTGGCGGGCGAGGAGTCCAACCACAAGCTGTTCTTCGAGAGGATTTGGGACGACGAGGTGCTGATCGAGAATTAGAGGATAGACCGATGTCGATCGAGGAAGTCGTCAACGCGTTCAAGCGGGTCCCCAGCGGACACGTGACGGACGCCATGGTCCGCCTCGGGCTATCCGGTTGGTCGGAGGGAGTAACGCCTCTTTCGCCCGAGGCTCGGCGCTTCGCCGGTCGCGCCGTGACCTTGCGGTACGGCCCCACCTGGAGCTGACCGCCATCAATGAGCCGGTGGAGTTCGCCGGAGCCATGATCCGGCCGGGTGACGTCGTGGTGGGCGATGGTGATGGCATCGTCGTCGTTCCCGCGGAGCAAGCAGAGGAGGTGCTGCTCGATTCTACTGTGGCACAGAGTATGCGCCGCTCCGCCACTCAAGCGGGCTGCTGGCGAGAGCATGGCTCCTTCGAGGGCCAGAACGCGCGCCGGCAGGACGAGGTTGGGGCTGCTCGGAGACTCCGTTTGCCCAGCGGGCGGCCGGGACTCTCCAGCCGATGGTCAACGGTATTCAGGTGGATCAAGGGGCTCAGCGGGAAGCGGCCCCAAGACCTGCTAGAGGAGATTGCACAGATGGCACAGCAACGGCACGAAGAACCAGAAGAGCGCCCTCGGATGCCTCGTGAGTCGGGGCGGCAGGAGCCGGTTCAGCCGATAGAGGACCGCTGGACCCCCGCGGGACCGATTCCGGCAAGGGCTCCGGCGGATACGGTAGAGGAGTTGGAGATCCAGGCGCAGGCCACGGTGGCGGACCCCGTGCCCCTCGGGCTGGCAAGCTTCGCGGGCGCCACCTTCACGGCAAGCGCCGTCAACGCGGGCTGGTTTGGCAACCCGCTGATCGGCCTGGTCGCGGCAGCCCCGATACTGTTCTTCTTCGGTGGCATATCTCAGTTCATATCGGCCATGTGGGCCTTCCGGAAGGGTAACACCTTCGCAGCGACGGCGTTTGGCTCCTTTGGGGCCTTCAACACCCTGTTCGCCGTCGTCATCCTGCTGATCGCTGCGGGTACCATCCCGTTGGGCACCGTGCCCGGGGCCTACACCGTGGCGACGACCCTCGCGATGTTCGCCCTGATCGCCGGCTACCTGGCCTTCGCGGCCACTGGAATCAGTACGGTGCTGGTGGGGGTGTTGGGCTTCCTGTGCGCGACCTACGGCCTCCTGGCCGCGGGCTTCTTCATCGGCCCGCCCAACCTGGCCATCGTAGCAGGAGGCTACGCCGGCATCGTCTCGTCGCTGCTGGCCTTCTACGCCTCGGCGGCCATCGTCATCAACAGCGCCACCAGGCGCGAGGTGCTGCCATTCTAGCGAATCGCCATCGACAGCTCTCTCCAGAGGGGGGTGCCGCCGTGCCAAGAAGCAGCACATGGCACGGAGAATGCGACAACGCCGGTTCCTGACAATCTCTCGGAGGGATCCGTCAGGGGAGATCGTCGGGGCAAAAGCTGGCCCAAGGGGGCGGCTTCCGCGACCCGAGGTCCAGCAATAGGGCCGGGGCGCGGGTGCCCCGGCTGGGTTACCAGCTTGCAGTCGAAGGGCCGGGTGGACGAGCCGGACCGAGAGACTCAACCGGGCGTGGATGCCCGGACCCACGGCTGCCGAAAAGGAGATTTTGGGGAAATGGCAACGCAACGACGGCCAGATCGAGAACGGATGGAATCCCCACTGAATCCCCATGAGGAGCAGTGGACGGTATCTGGGCCCATCAGGCCCGTCGCTCCTGAGGAGCGCATCCAGGAACTGGAGCTGAACGCGCACGCCACCGTGGCCGACGCTGCGCCGCTGGGGTTGGCAGCCTTCGCGGCTACCACCTTCACCCTGGGCTCGGCCCTGGCAGGCTGGCAGGGCATCGTCTCTCCGGGTGGAGTACCAGGCGTAGCAGGTTTTGTTGCCGCGATACCTCTGCTGATCATCTTCGGCGGCATCGCCCAGTTCATAGCCGCCATGTGGGCCTTCCGGAAGGGCAGCACCTTCTGGGCGACCTTCCTGGGCGTCTTCGGCTCCCTGTACGCTACCCTGGGGTTGAGCATCCTCTTGGCCGGAGCCACCGGCATTCCGGTAGGCGCCACGACCTCGGATGTGGCCACGGGCGTTGGGGTAGCGATGTTCGCCTTTATCGCCGGCTACCTCACCTGGGCAGCGATGGGCGAGAGCTCGGTGATGGTCTGGGTGGCGGGCTTCCTGACGGCCTCACTGGCACTGCTGTCGGCGGGGTTCTTCATCGGGGGCAACTTCTTGATCTTCTGGGCCTCGGGCTACGCGGCGATCGCTTCGGCGCTGGGCGCCTTCTACGCCTCGGCCGCCATCGTCATCAACAGCACTATGCAGAGAGAAGTGCTGCCGTACTAACGGACCCGAATGGGTCCCATCGAGGGTGTAGGGGCGGTTCGCGAACCGCCCCTACGCGTCTCTACTGCCCTGCGACGGTGAACTTGCTCCCCTCGCTGCGTCCCTGCACCGCAGGGAAGTACATCTCGTAGCCGCGGGCGGGGAGCGCCTGGAACTCACCCGAACTGGTGGCTCGCGCCAGATAGCTATACTCGTAGCTCCCCTTCGGGAGGTAGGTGGCGAAGAGGGCCACCCGGTCGTCCCGCGGCTCCACGTGGTTGAAGTAATCGTACTTCCACCAGGGAGGGCCAGACTTCCCCTGGGCCATCTCCTCCTTGCTGCGGCCGCCGGTCTCCTCTCGGGCCGCCAGGCTGCTGGTCTTCAGCCTGGTGTCCACCGCTTCCAGACCCGAGGGAAGTGGATCCTCCACCATCAGGTAGTGCAGATCCTGCAGGGCAACCACCGTCAGCTTCACCTTCACCGTCTCGCCCGGCGCCACCTGGGTGACGGGTCCCGAGGCCTCGTCGCCCAGCCGGTAGTACTCCCGCAGCAGCGCCAGCCCCTCCGCCGTGGCCGCGACCCTCTCGCCGGGCATGAAGTAGCGGAGCGCCGCGCTGTAGTACAGCTTGCCCTCGCCGCTCTGGCCCGAGAGAGGCTTGGCCCGAGCGACGGTCAATCGGTTGTCGGCGCCCAGCAGCAACTCCTTCACCTGTACCACCAGTCGCTTGGAGTCACCGACGTTCTCGCGGTTCACGCTCTCCGTGGCCAGCTCCTTGCCATTCAGGCTGACCCTGTAGGCGAAGTCCGCCTTCAGCTCGCCGCTGGCCTCCAGGTAGTCGGTCAGCGCCAGCAAGCTCGCGGCCGTCTCCTGGGTGGTGGCCCAGTGGCCCTCCTTGCGGGCCACCATCAGCCAGCGCACGGCCGAGGGGATCATCGAGTTGTCGGGGGCGGCCCTTACCAGCGCGTCCAAGACGATGGCCGTGCTCCGGGCGTTGGTGTCCATGGTTCGATAGTCGGGTTGGGCCTCCTCCCAGTGGGCTCCCGTGGCGCTGGCGATGGCTGCACCCGACAGATCGGATACGAGGCTCATCAACTTCCCCTCCTGCCCGGAGGCTTGCTGCCCCTGGAGGGCGAGGAGGAGGTAGGCCTTACCGTAGTTGCCCAGGATCGCCCTCCGGTCGTAGAGGGCGTTGGTCAAGCCCAGATCCCCCTTGCCGGCCAGGGTCAGGGCGTACAGCACGTAGGCCCGGCTGTTTGGGTTCTCGGGGTGCTGGGCGTCGGAGGGGGCGTCCAGGGATCGCCGGAGGAATCGGGCAGCCCGGTCCAGAACCCCCTGGTCCACGCTGTAGCCCGCCCGTCGGGCTTCGGCGAGACCCTGGAGGACGTAAGCCGTGATCCACTGATCGCTGCCGTCGTCGGGCCACCAGCCCCAGCCGCCGTCGGGCTTCTGGCCGGAATACAACCGCTGCAGGCTCCGCCCCACGATGGAGGGCAGCTGTCCCGCGATCCCCTGGCCGTCGGGCAGCCCCACCTTGTCGAAGGCCCGCTGCATCACCACCCGGGGCAGGAAGCGGCTTACCGTCTGCTCAGTGCACTCGTAGGGAAACTCCTCCAGGAAGCGGGCCGAGTATTGCATTCCCGCCGCCAGGGAAGGGGTGGTTTCCACCGTCAACTCGCCCAGGGCCGGGTTCGCGCCCTCAGGCACTGCCACCAACTCCGTGGTGGAGTCCCGCACTTCACCGGAGGTGGCGACCACCTCCGCCGTGGTGAGGCTGTTCACCGGCAGGGTTATCTCCACGCTGTCCCCGGGCACCCCTTCCGTGATAGGCTTGGCCGCCAGAGTCAGCACAGCCTTGGCCCCACCGCCCGGGACGCCCGGCACCTGGACCGGCCACTCCAGCCGCTGCTGGCCGCCGGCCGCCACCCGCACCCGCTGGGGGGCGAAGCCGCTTCCCTCCTCGGGCTGAACCCCCCTGGCCGACAGGGAGACCTCCACCTCCACCTCCCGGTCGGTGTAGTTGTGGAGCAGAGTAGCCAGCCGGAGGTGGTCGCCCATCAACAGGAAGCGAGGGAAGGCCGGACGCAGCAGCAGACTCTTGCTGGTGACCGCGTCGACCGTGGCGCTGCCTACCTCGGTGGCGGCGGTGACGCCCTTCGCCGTGGCCCTCCAGGTAGTCAGGTTGTCCGGCAGCTTCACCTTGACCTGCGCCTCACCCTCGTCGTCGGTGCGCACTCGTGGATCCCAGAAGGCGGTATCCTGGAACTCCCGACGCAGGCCGTCGAAGTCGCCGCCCCCACCACCGGCCCCCTTGTTCTCCCGTGGGATGTTCTCGTTGTACCGCTCTATGGACTGAGTCAGGGTCGAGGAGGTGCCGATGCCGAGCCCTCGCCGTCCCCAGAAGCTATCGATCAACCCTCGCGACTTGTCGTCGGCCAGCGCCAACACCGAGGCGTCCACCACGCCGAGGGAAAGCTCCGCCGGCACCCCTTTGCCCCTGGCATCGCTGGTCTTCACCGTGTAGGTCGCCGTCTCCCCCGGCTGGTAGCGAGGCTTGTCAGTGGACAGATCGATCTTCAGTGCCTTGTCGGCCACGGCGACCTTCAGCTCGCCGTACCCCACCTTGAAGCCGGGAACCCCGTTGGCGCCACCACCTTTGAACAGGACCGTCGAGACGTACACGTTGGGCAGGTATTCGCTCAGCACCGGGATCTCCAGGGTCTCGCTGTTGCCCTTGAGCCGCACCACCCGCTGGCTGAGCAGCTTGCCCCGCTCGATGGTAACCAGCGCCAGCGACTCCTGCATGGGGGAGGGGATCAGCATCCTGGCTGTGTCCCCGACCCCGTACTCCTTCCGATCGGCGATCAACTCCAGCCGATCGTTGCTCTCCATGCGCCAGCCGGCGTATCCGCTGCCGGACACGTAGAGGTAGGTAGCAGAGCGGTTCCGGTTGCCCTTGGGATCCGCTACCTCCGCCACCACTCGCACCGACCCGGCTTCCTTCGTTTCGATGGTTGCTCTCGCCTTACCGCCGGGATCGGTGGTGACGTTCCTGGTGGTGACGAGGGTATCTTCGGGCTTGCTGGTCCACAGGTAGCCTCCATCGGGCTGCCGCTCCTTCACGCTGAGCCACTTCCGATTGTAGAAGGAGACGGCCACCTGAGCGCCTGGCACCGGCTTCCGGTCGGTGTCCACAACCAACAGCTCCACTGAGGCCGCCTCCCCGGCCCTGGCCACGTACCGCTCCGGTTTCAGCCCCGGGTACCAGGCGCCCTTGTGGACCACCACCTGGGTGCGGGAGCTCACCTCCTGATTGTTGGCATCGGTGAGGGTGCTCTCTATGGTGAAGCTCTGGCTCAGAAGATCCTTGCTGAGATCGGCGGGAAGCTGGAAGGCAAAGCTGCCCTGAGCGTCGCTGGAGCCCTTGCCTTCGGTCCTCACCCTTTCGCCCTGCATCCGGGCATCCCTCAGCAGGTCGGCATCCACGAACTGGTAGCCTCCCTCGGGCAGGTCGAACAGGTAGTTCTGCGAGGTCACTCGCCACTTCATCGGGCTGTTGGCCAGGGGCTGCCCGAAGTAGTAGGAAGCGCTGCCGGCCACCGAGATCTGTTCGCCCTGGAGGTAGGATGCCTTGCCCGGCTCCAGCTTGACCTCGAACTCCGGCTTCCGGTACTCGGCCACGCTGAATCCCGCTCCGAAGCCCACAGCCCCATTCCCCGGTCCGTAGCCCGAGTCCTCGATTCGAGCGACGACGTTGTAGCTGCCGACTGCGGCCTCTGTGGACAGGGCTAGCTCCCCGTCGAAGGTGCCCATGTCGCTCAGCTTCAGCTTGTCCGAGCTTACCTTCCGCCCCCGGCTGTCCATCACTTCCACCGTGACCTCGGTGCTCGAGGGTGGGACGCTGTAGTGGGCGTCGTCGTCGGAGCGGATGATCCCCTTGTAGAAGACCTTCTGCCCGGGCCGGTAGATCGGCCTATCGGTGTAGAGAGTGCCCCGATAGGGCAGGGTGTAGGGATTCCACGGCAGGTTGAACTCGTAGGGGTAGATCCCCTGCGTCCAATCGCTGCCTACGGCCCCCACGTCCCCCTCCCCTTCCGCGAAGACGTAGGTGGACTGCGGCCGGCCGGGGGGCTCCACCGGCAGGCCGGTGACCAGGAGCAGACCATCCCTGTCGGTGCGGCCGGAGGCCACACCCTTTCCGTCGCTGGAGGTTACCTGGAGGGGCAGATCGGGCACCACCTCGCCGCTGGTGAGGTCGGTGGCCCATACCAGCAGCTGGCCCTGAGCCTTCTTCATGGTCAGCCCCAGCCGGCTCACCAGCAGCAGGCGGTTGTCGACGAGCCCCTCCGGCGACGACGCCCTCAGCAGGTAGAAGCCCGCCGGCAGCTTGGAGCCGGCTCCCTCTGCGAGTGAGGTGGCGGTCAGCCCCAACTGGTCTCTCTCAGCGACGGCCGGTTTCTCCGACCACCGCCGCACCAGGTTCTTCTCCTCGACGTTGAAGCGATCCTTGCCCTGGGTAGAGGTGGCGATGCGCAGGAAATCGGGTCTGTCCAAACGGTAGAGGGAGAGATCGATGCGGGAGACGTTGACGTGCTGCAGGTAGAGGGTGGGAGACCCCGCCGCGTTGAAGGTCCCCACCAGACCGGGAACCGCCGCGTGAAGCTGGGGCGGCAGGGACCCCGTGGTGAAGCCGATCTGAAGCGGCGCGCTCAGCTTCTGACCGTACCGGTCCTTGGCATCGGTCGCTATGGTGAGAGTGTAGCTGGTGGAGGGCTTCAGACCGCCCCAGAAGAACAGCTTCGTGTCGGAGTCCTGCCACCCCAGGTGCTGCTGCGCCGGCTTGGGCGAGAGCGAGAGGCTCTTCTCCACCGATTCCGTGTCCATGGGATTGCTGAAGGCGACCTGGATCGAATCGTAGGGAGGGTGTTTCGCCGCCCCCGCCACGGGAACGGTGGAGACCACCCTCGGGATGCCGACGGTGGTGAAGCTCCAACTGAACTCCTTGGTCTCGCCGCCGCCTCGTGCGGCCTTGACTCCGGCCGCCACCGTTGCAGTGTAGGAGCTTTCGAGCCGCAGCGGGGAGTTCGGGCGGAAGACCAGCGCCTCCCCAGCCCACGACAGGTCACCGCCTACCGGAGAGCCCTGAGGCCCCTTCAGGGATAGGCGCTGCTCGGCCGAGGGGTGATCCACCGGCTGATCGAAGGTCACTCGGAGCTCCGAGCCGGGCCCGACATACCTGGTATTGGCCTCGGGCGATACCTTGGCCACCGCGGGGAACTTGGTGGAGAAGCTCCAACGGAAGTCCGAGTCCAGCGCACTGCCCCCCGTGTCGGTCAACCCCTTGGGCGCCGTCACCTGGTAGCGAACCCCGGCCGGAAACCCGCCTTCCGGCTGGAACAGGTAAAGGGAGGTGGTCAGCCAGCGGCCTTTACCCTTCAGGGCCGGCTCGATACTCAACGGGTTGGGCTCCCCTCCCGTCGTACCGAGGGGGACGATGGGGTAGCTGAACTGGACCGCGATGGTGCTATCGGAGGACACCTCGGTGGCACCGTCTGCGGGCTGGACGGTGACCACGCCCAACTCCTTGGCGGTCACGAACTCGTAGGATACCGCCTCCTTTAGTGGGAAGAGGAAGAGGCTGCGGGCGGACTGCTCCAGACCGACGCTGTACCTGGTCCCCCGGGTCCACCCCGAGCGAGGTGTGAAGAGCAGGGTGTTCCCCTTCCAGGAGAAGGCGCCGTCCACCGCCGGCTGGATCCGCAAGGCCCGCTCGGCCAGGGGGGCGAGCATGGGCCGGTCGAAGGTGATGGCGATAGGAGCGTCCACCGGCACACCCTTCGCGGCCGTGGGCCCGAACTGCTCCACCGTCGGAGCTTCCAGGCCACCGGCCGCCGCGCCCGCGGCCAGGATACCGCCGGCCAGCAGCACTGCCACGGCCGCCGCCGCAGCCCAGGTCCAACGCCATCGTCTGCCCCGAGGACTGCCTGCCATGTTCAAACCTCCACCATCCACGCTTCGCCCCTATGTAAGGGCCGGACAGCAAACACCTCATCTGCAATGATAATGTGCTACCCACCCAAAGGCTACGGTCCTTCTGCCGGTTCTTCCACCGATATGGCCGCCTCATCCTCGGCGAGGGTTGCGCCGGCCGAGTCCAGGGCCACGGCCCGGAAGAGGTGGCGGCCGGGGAGAAGCTGCCAGCCTGCCCGGTAGGGGGGCGCATCGAAGACCGCCAGCCCTGTGCCATCCACCTGAAGCGCCACCCTCACCGG
>DAHVXI010000010.1:0-16588 GCA_027356795.1 Chloroflexota bacterium
CCTCCCGACCCGACGGTATGTCTTGGGGGCCGTGTTGGTGTATCAACTGGCGTTGCTCCGTCGTTTCGAGAACGGTGACGATCTGCGAGTCGGGCTCAAACCCTACTTGCAGGCCGCCTGACGATTTATGACCAGGTCTCATCTAGCTGGGCAACACCCAGAACCGCAACTGAGTGCGCCGTTCCTGAGGTAGGGCGGGGGTTTATCCCCCGCCGCTGGCCGCACGTCCGGCGGCCGGGCACAAGACCCCGCCCTACGCTGCGGAATTGCGGAACGACGCACTAAGCGGCTGCACCTGGCCGATAGTAGCAAAGGAGAACCCCGTTTGCAAGGCAGAGTCACAGTGTTATACTGTCCCGGTCCGCGTTGCGGGTAAACCCCTGTGCCTTTCAGCAAATCATCCAACGCCGTGGTGTTCCGTCCGCCCGTCTGCCCCTGCCAACGCCGGGCGGCTTGCAGGATAGGTCCTTGGTAGCCCGGCTGTGGCGGTTCAACTGAGCGCCGGGGGTCGTGCCAGTCTGATGGATTACCCCGCCTTTCTAACGAAGATCAGATTGCCGCAGCGGCGCGCGGATGTTCTGCGCCGTTCCAGGTTGGTGGATTTCCTCCACCAACAGGTGGACAAACGGCTGATCATTCTGTCGGCTGCTGCCGGGTACGGCAAGACCACCCTCCTGGTGGATTTCGCCCACGAGGTCGATCTCCCCGTCTGCTGGTACTCCTTGGACGCCTCGGACGCCGATCCCCGGACCTTCTTCGAGTACCTACTGCTGTCGCTGCGCCAACGATTCCCCGACTTCGGTCGGCAGACCGAGTCGCTGCTCAAGTCGGTCGAGGACGTAGGCCGCGAGGTCAACTCCGTCGTGGCGTCCCTGGTGAACGAGATCCAATCGGACATACCCGACTACTTCCTGCTGATCCTGGACGACTTCCACTGGGCGGACGACAGCGAAGCGGTCAACGCCGCTCTGGATCTGCTGATCTACTATCTGCCCGACAACTGCCACCTGCTCCTCTCCACTCGCACCCTGCCCCAACTCACCTTCTCCCGATTGGCGGCCCAGCGACAGGTGGCCGGACTGGGAACCACCGACCTCCGCTTCACGCCCGAGGAGCTGAGCCGCTTGCTGCGCGAGAACTTCAAGCTGGTAATGTCGTCCAACCAAACCGAGGAGCTGATCGAGGCCTCCGAGGGTTGGATCACCGGCATCCTGCTCACCACCCACACCCTCTGGATGGGGCTGGTGGAGAACCTGGTCAAGGCCAAAGGGACGGGTAGCCCGCTCTTCGACTACCTGGCCAACGAGGCCTACCTTCAGCAGCAGCCGGAGTCGCAGCGCTTCTTGCTCCGATCTTCCGTGCTCCAGCAGATGTCGCCGGAGCGGTGTGACCGCCTCTTCGCCGACGGGGACGCCGCGGAGATGCTGCACTACCTGGTGAGGGCTAACCTCTTCGTCCAGGAGCTGGATGGATCGGGTGAGTGGTATCGCTACCACAACCTGTTCCAGGAGTTCCTCCAGGCGAAGCTGAAGGCCGAGGACCCCGACCTCTACGCCGAGCTCCAACGACGAGCGGCGGAGATGGCCGAGGAAGAGAGGGAATGGGACGCGGCCTTTGGGCACTACCAGGCGGCTGGCGACGGGGAGGCGGCAGCCAGGTTGGTGGAGCATGTGGCCGAAGAGATGATGCAGTCGGGTCGCTGGCGCACGCTTTACCGGTGGTTCGACTGCCTGTCGCCGGGGGTGATCGACTCTAGACCGACCCTTTCCCTCTACCGCGGCCGCAGCTACATCTGGTCCGGCGAGCCCGATAGGGCCATAGCACACCTGGACAGAGCAGCCCAGCGTTCCAAGTTGCAGGGTAACGCGGAATCGGCTGGTGGAGCTCTCACCGCCAAGAGCGTGGCCCTGAGACTCAAGGGCCGCCTGAGCGAATCCCTGGAGGCATGCCGTGAGGCTCTCTCCCTTCAGGACGATCCCACCTCCCAGGTGGCCGCAGAGGCTCATAGGGAAATCGGCATCTGCCTGGCGTCCCTCGGGAGGCTCACGGAGTCCGCGGCGGATCTGCGAGAAGGTCTAGCGATCTACGACGGACTGGGGAACGAAGAGGGGGTCGCGACCATATGCCAGTCCATGGGGGTCCTCTTGGTTCGTCTCGGGGACCTGGCCCAGGGTATGTCCCATTACCGTCGCTCTCTCGCCGCCTGGCAGAGGTTGGGTAACACCGCCTCAGCCGCCCACGTGCTCAACTGCATCGCCCTGGTCCACTACTACACGGGCGAGTACGAGCAGGCTGTCGAGATCCTTGAGAACGCCCTTGCTCAGGCGCGACAAGGCGGTCGACTTCGGGTAGAGGCCTTCGTCCTCGGGAGTCTCGGAGACGTGCGACGCGACTCGGGCAACTTGCAGGCCGCTCTGGAAGCCTACGAAGCAGCCCTGGAGATCGCGCAGCGGGTCGATGAACTCCCCTTGATAAACTACATGCTTGATGCTCTGGCCAACACTCATCGACTGTCTGGTGACTACGCCACGGCTGAGCGGTTACTGCGACAGGCGCTACAGCAGGCGGAAGACGCTCAGTCACCCTACGAAGCTGCTACTTACTCCATTTCGGCGGGCGTACTCGCCGAGGAGCAGGGCGACGTCGACCGATCTGTGGAACTGCTGCGATCGGCCATCGATCGGCTGGGCCCATCGGGAGCCAAGCGGGATCTGGCCCGGGCCCGACTTCACCTGGCCCATACTCTTTACGCCGCCGGCAATCCGGACGTGGCGGCCCGCGAGCTGGAAGCCACCCTTGAGCTGTGTCGTGAACTGGGGTACGACGCATTCATGGTGGCCGAAGGGCAGAGGACGGGAGAGCTGATCTCGTGGGCCCTGGCCCGGGGCGTCGGGGGTAGGCGGCTCGAGTTGGTCGCTCAGAGACTTCGGGCGGCCAGGCAGCCGGTGCAGGCTAACCGACGGCCGAACATCCACGTCGAGCCTGCCGGGCCCACGAAGATCGAGATCTACTCCTTCGGTCCCGCAGGGGTGTTGGTGGACTCCCGACTGGTTACCAGCAGCGACTGGGCGGTGGAGAAGACCAAGGAGCTGTTCTTCTACCTGCTCCAGCAGAACCATCCTCTCCGGAAGGAGCAGATCGTGGACGACGTCTGGCCCGACGTGGAGCCGGGCAAGAGCAACAGCCAGTTCCACTCCACCATGTACCGGCTGCGCCGGGCCCTCTTCCCCCAGTGTGTGACCTATCGGGATAGCCGCTACCAGCTCACCCTGGGCAACGCCTACTCGTACGACGCCGAGGAGTTTCCCAGACTGCTGGACGAGGGTGACATCGTCGATCTTCCCCTTGCGCGTCGCATAGGAGCGTACAATCGGGCCATCGACCTCTACAAGGGTCCCTTCTTGGACGAGTTCTACTCCGACTGGGTGATCCCACGGCGAGAAGATCTGGAGCTTCGCTACCTCCAGGCACTGACGCGCCTGGCCAAGCTGAGGGCGCAGGAGGGCTCCTTGGAGCAGGCTCTGGAGCTGCTGCGCACCGCCGTGGCGACCGACCCCTTCCAGGAGGAAGCCCACCACGGGCTGATCCTCTACTCCGCCCTCATGGGAGACCGGGCAGCCGCCCTTCGCCACTACCAGACCTACGTGGAGCTGCTGCGCGAGGAGCTAAGGGCCAAGCCGAGTGCAGGGATTCTAGAGCTTGCCGATAGTATCGCGCGGGGACAGGCAGTGCCGTCCCTATAGATGTCCGCTGTGCCTCCCAATGATCCGCTCGCTCTTCTTCCCAGCCATCGTTTCTTGCGAGAGTTTTGCGAGAATCGGTCTGTAAAGTGCGCGCTAACGAAGGGGTTCTCACGGACCCCATTGACGCAGAGAACGAAAGAGGGGGATCTGCCGAAATGAAGCGAGCACGTTACATCTACATCAAGGTCGTCTACGCTGTGTTGGCTATCGCCGCCCTGGCGATGGCTGCGGGTGCCCCGGAGGGCTGGCCTGCTCCGTAGTCGCTAGTCGCAGGCGGGGATACATCCCTTGGAAAGGTAGTAGTCTCTGCTCCTTCCCCCGCAGGAGGCTGCTCCCAGGGAGCTAGCGCTTTCCCGGGAGCAGCGTGGTTTCTAACGAATGGCATACGAGGCGCACGTTTGATTCTGGTCTTGGCCGTTGTGCTTGGCATCGGCGTGGCACTGGTTAGAGGGGGCAAGCTCCACCGTCTGGCCGGCACGCAGTTTCGTTTGGGCTGGCTGGCCGTTCTGGCTCTGATGCTGCAGATGTACGTGATCTACTACCCTGCAGAGCGGATCCAGATGGAGCGCTCCCTCCATGCCGCTTTCATGATGGGATCCTACGCCGTTCTGACCGTAGTCGTGCTGGTTAACAGGCGAATACCCGGGATGCCGGTTATCGGCTTGGGCCTGTTGCTCAATCTGGCCGTGATGGCGAGCAACGGCGGGTACATGCCGGTAACGCGGGAAGCGATCATCACGACTGGTACCCGAACCGCCGAGGAGCTCCCTGCAGAGGGCGCTAGGCTCCCCAGGTCGAAAGATGTGCTGCTGCCCGCCGATCAGACTCGATTGTGGATACTCTCCGACGTGATAACGGCACCGAAGATGCCGCTGGCGAGGGTCTACAGTCTTGGGGACCTGATCGTCGCTACCGGGGCGTTCGTTCTGCTCCAAGCCGCTATGGTGCCCGGCCGGAAGAGGCGTTCCCTGGAAGAAGGTATGGGGACCGCCTGAGCGATCGCAGACGTTCACTCGACTGGAGGGACGATGCCGTCACACCCGGAATTAGAGAGGCTCATCGGCACCGCCATCGTCGATGGCGAGTTCCGAGCAAGCCTCCTCGAGTCGCCGGCCACCGCCGCGGCGGGCTTCAGCTTATCGGCGGAGGAGTTGGATGTTCTGAGTTCCGCCGCCGGGGACTCGCTGGAGGAATTGGCCGCCCACCTCTACGCGTGGATCACCAGGGCACCCAAGTTCAGGCGCGCGCCCGCGATCCGGTGGGCACTGGAAAGCCACCAGACGGCTCGTATAGCCGTGTAGCAACCCTTCCTTACGGCACCAAGTAGGCAGCCGACCTGTTCCCAGACCGGTCGACCGTCTGAGGTGTTCAGAGGCCAGCGTTCAGCCTCCTGCCCTCGGCTGAGCGTTGGCCTCTGACTTTTGGATCCCCTACTGTGCGGCACTCGGACTAGCGGCCTCGGCCGCCGCCCCCGCGATGCCGCCGCTCCGCGGCTTTCTGCCGTCGGCGCTTCAGCTTTCTCGCTGCCTCTTTCTCCTTCATTCGGCGCTGCTCCGAGGGGCCGACGTAGAAGCGATGCTTCTTCAGCTCCCTCATGATACCGGACCGGACCATCCCCCTCTTGAAGCGAGACAGCAGCTCCTCGATCGACTCTCCGTCGCGCGCAACTACCTGCATTATCGACCCCGTCCGTAGCCGCTGCCGCGCTCTCGCGCATAGCAGTCGGAGCAGTATACCGGCTTGTCGCCCCGGGGCTGGAACGGAACCTCGGTCTCCTTGCCGCAACTAGCGCACACCGCCGGATACATCTGGCGAGGCTCTCGGCTGTAGCCCGAGCCATTGCCACCGCGTGCTCCGCCGTTTCTCTCAGAGCGGCGAGCCGCCCGGCACTCTGGGCACCGTGCTGGGTCGTTGGTGAAACCCTTCTGAGCAAAGAACTCTTGCTCCTCCACCGTGAAGGCGAACGAGCGCCCGCAGTCACGGCACACCAGGGTCCTCTCGGAATAGGGCATCTAAAACTCCTTAGGAAAACTGTAGCTCCAAGCGAGCTATGCGGGACAGCCGACGGGGCCGACCCGGAAGGGGAGATCGTCGACGCGGGGTGAGGGGCTCCGGGAGGAAACCAGCAACCACCCACTGAGGGTCAAACGTCGCCTCTTTCCCCCATAGTTTACCAAAACTTCCGCCTTTCCGCGATCCTCCACGTGAAGCTACCCGATCCCCTCCACAAGGTCGATCTGTGCCCGCTGCAGCCTGCCGGAGTAGTCCACGTAGACCGTCTTCCACTCGGTGTAGATGTCCAACGACGCCCACGCCGCCTCCCGGTGGCCGTTGCCCGTGCCTCGCGTCCCACCGAAGGGGAGCTGAATCTCGGCACCAATGGTGCCGGCATTAACGTAGAGCACGCCAGTGGTCACATCTCTCACGGCCGTGAACGCATTGTTGACGTCTCGCGTGTAGATGGAGCTGGAAAGACCGTAGCGGGTGTCGTTGTTCACCCGTATCGCCTCCTCCAGGCTGTCCACGGCAAGGATCGCCAGGGTGGGCCCGAAGATCTCCTCCTGGGCAATCCTCATACCCGGCTGCACCCCTGCGAAGATCGTGGGCGGGTAGAAATTGCCCCTGGCCAGCTCTCCATCTCGGGCGATCTCGCCGCCGATCAGCAGCTTTGCCCCCTCCTGCAGGCCGATCTCGGTGTACTGATGGATCTTCTCCAGCTGCCGCGCGTTGATGACGGGGCCCAGGTCCGTCCGGGGGTCCAGACCGTGGCCCAACTTCATCTTCCGAGCCCGTTCCACCAGACGGTCGGTGAGCTCCTTCTCCACGGACCGATGCACGATCACCCGGCTGGCAGCGGTGCACCGCTGGCCGGTGGTGCCGAAGGCGCTCCAAAGGGTCCCCTCCACCGCCAGATCCAGGTCGGCATCCCCCATCACCATGATGGCGTTCTTGCCCCCCATCTCCAGGGAAACCCGCTTGATCCGGTTTGCGGTCTGGGTGAGCACCGAGCGTCCCGTCTCCGTGGAGCCGGTGAAGGAGATGGCGTCGACCTTGGGATGGTTCACCAGGCTGTCGCCCACCTCGCCGCCGCTCCCGATCACCAGGTTCAGCACCCCGGGGGGCAGGCCCGCCTCCTCGTACAGCTTCACCAGCTCGGCAGCCAGTGCGGGCGTGTCGCTGGCCGGCTTGAACACCACCGTGTTCCCGCAGATCAGCGCGGCCGACAGCTTCCAACTAGGTATGGCGATGGGGAAGTTCCACGGCGTAATGGCAGCCACCACGCCCACGGGGTCCCGCGTAGAGGTCCCGAACTTGTTGGGCAGCTCCGAGGGTACGGTGTGACCCAGCATCCGGCGCCCCTCACCGGCCATGTAGAAGGTCATGTCGATGGCCTCCTGCACGTCGCCGCGACCCTCGGCAATCACCTTGCCCATCTCCCCGGTTACCAGTTGAGCGACCTGCTCCTTCCGCTCCTGAAGGAGCTGTCCCACGCGGAAGAGGATCTCGCCCCGCTTCGGCGCAGGGGTCAGTCTCCAACCCTCGAAAGCCACCGCAGCAGCCTCCACGGCCTTCTCCACGTCGGGCACCGAGGATCGCGGGACGACTGCCACCACCTCGCCGGTGGCCGGGTCCAAGCTTTCGAAGGTCCGGCCGCTCTCGGAATCCGCCCACCTGCCGCCGATGTAGTTCTTGTACTGCACGCATCACCTCCGCAATAGAAAAGAGGGCAGGCGCCCCTCTCCCGGTCGCCTGCCCCGTCGCAATTCTTACTGACCGAGCTTCCCCGCCCGAGGGCAATGGCCCTACAACACCATCAACCTTCTACCGCACAGACCGTTCCGCCCCTGCCGGCTCATCCTTTCCCCCGGCCACCGCCCCATCCCAGGAGGAGGGGAACAGGAAACCCCTTCCCCCACGATAGGGGGAAGGGGCGAGGGAAGAGGGGCGCAACCGGCTCCCCTGGCCGAAGCAACCGATCAGGGAATGATTGGCTTGTTGCTCTGCCTGCCCTGCAGGATGTCCAACTGCTGTTGGAGCCGCCCGCCCAGCTCGACCCGCAGCCCCTGCAGATCGAATCGCAATCGCTCTACCCGAGCCCGCAGCCCCTCTCGCACGTCGATCTGCAGCCCCTCCAGGGGCGATCGCAGCCTCTGTCCCAGCTCCTGCTGGAGGCCCTCCACCTGGATCTGCAGACCCTTCAGCTCACTCTGCCACCGGCTGCTCAGCTCGGCCTGCAGGGCCCAGACGTCGCTCTGCAGCGCCTCCAGCTGGCCCTGGGCCTCATCCAGATGGAGCTGCAGTCGCGCGCTCAGCTCGATCTGCACCCCCTCCACGTCCAGCTGCAGCCGCTCCAGGGTCTGCTGCACCTCTGCCAGACGCATCTGGATCCTCTCCCGCAGATCGATCTGGAGGTTGTCCAGGTAGCTGGTTGGGTCGGTCACCTGAGCCAGCATCGCCCTGGCCCGCTGGAACCCCCTCCTGGGGATCCGGCCCTGCCGGATCATCTCCTTCATCTGGGAGAAGCTCATCACCGTCTCGCGGTACAGGTTGGCCATCTGCTCGTAGAAACGCTCGGGAGGAAGCCTGGTCGGCAAGACGCTGTGGAAGAAGTCGAACTTCTCCCAGCCTCCCCTGATCAGGTGCTTGGTGTCCTCGTAGAGCTGAGTCCCGGGCAACGGGGTAAGGATGGTGAACTGCAGAAACTGGATCTTCTTTCGCTTGACGTACTCGATCAGCCCTTCGAAGTCCCGCTCCTCCCAGTTGGGGTCCACCAGGAAGGCGCCCCAGATGTCGACACCGTTGGCGTGCATTATGTCGATGGCCTGGTCGTTCACGGCAACGGAGGCGTCCTTGCCCTTGTTGAAGTGGTCTAGCTCTTCCTCCCGGTAGGCCTCCAGCCCCATCAACACCGTGGAAAGCCCGACTCGCGCCGCCATGGCGATCCCCTCCGGGTCCTTCACCATGGCATCGGCCCGGCCCTGGATCCAAAACTTCTTGCGGATGTCCCGTTCCTGCATCAGCTGCACGATCCGCCTGGTGCGGGGCATGGAGGCCAGGAAGTTGTCGTCCACGATGCACAGGTACTCGCAGTCCTCGGGGAGGGCCTCCATCTCGGCGACGACCCGCTCGGGGGACTTGAAGCGCACCTTACCCCCAAAGAAGCGCCACACCGAGCAGAAGTTGCAGCGGTACGGGCAACCCCTGGTGGTCTCGAGGCTGTAGACGTTGTCCCAGAAGCGGAAGAAATAGTCCTGGCGGTACTGGGTCACCAGATCGCGCCGCGGCCACGGTACCTGGTCCAAATCCTTGAGGGTAGGTCGAGAGGCGGTGACTCGGAGGCTGTCGCCCTCCCGATAGCCGATGCCGGGCACCTTGGAGAGGTCGCCGCCGGACTCCACCGTCTGCACCAGGTGAGGGAAGGTCAGCTCGCCCTCGCCGAAGACCACGTAGTCGACGTCGGAGCCGCCGAATTCCGCTGGACTCATGGACACGTGGTGCCCGCCCACCACCACCCTGGCCTCGGGCAGCATCTGGCGGGCCGTCCGGCATATCTCCTGGGCGTGGGGCACCTCGGCGGTGTAGCCGGTAGTGCCCACCATGTCCGGCTGGAACTCCCCCAGAGCCCCCTCCAGGTCGGGGTCGGCACGCATGTCCAGGATCCGCACGTCGTGATCCGGCACGGTGCCGGCCACCGTCTCCAGAGCCAGCGGCTCCGGCCGCGCCAGTCTCTTGAAACCGATGCAGGTCCTGTTGGAGTCGGGCTGTACCAGCAGTATCCGCATTGGGGCCCCCTTTCTGGAGCCAGATCCTCGCCGCTCAATCCCCTCGCGGTCTTCCCGCCCTCCCGCCGAAGGGTTCGGAGCAGTGGGTCCCTTGGGGATGCATGGGCCTGGCAGCCCCTGGGTTGCCCTGGGCATGGCGGGCCCACGCGACACCAGCAATAACAGCTTACAGCTAGATGTGAGGGGAGTCAACAAAGATCGGGGACAGCAGGGCAGGGGCAGTCCTGGGCGCATGCCCCCCTTGAAGATGGCGCAGCAGGGGCGCACGCACCGGTGCGTGCGCCCCTGCTCACCCATGGACCGCTAACTGTGGGCCGCGCGGCAGATCTGGGAGTCAGATGCCGAGGCTGGGGCTGAAGCCCAGCACGAAAACCACCACGAAGTAAACGGCGTTCAGCGCCAGGCCCAGGGGAACTCCCAGCTTGGCCCATTCGCTGCTGGTGATCCCGAGCTTGCCCGCCGAGATGATGTTGGGGATGTTCCCCGGGATCAGCATCCCACCCGATATCAGCAAGCCCATCAGCGCCGCATTGATCTGGGTCTGGGCCATGGCGGGAGCGATCTCGGCAGCCGTGAGGGTGGCGTTATCGAGGATCGCCGACACCATGTTGAGCCAGAACAGTAGCTGGGGCGGCAGCTGGATGAAGTACTTGTTGATGATCACCTCCATGCCGGCACCCAGCAGGAAGAGGGCTGCCACGAAGGCGTATACCTTGACGGCCCTCACGACGACCTCTTTGAGACCGCCCTCCTCGGCTTCGATCTCCACCTTCGTCGACTGTTTGGCTGCTCTCTTACCCACAAAGAAGACCCCAAAGAGACCGCACGCCACCACGCCGGGCACGACCAGCACACCCAGTTGATCGAACAGATACCAGAAGTTGGCGTGGTAGGGAGGTCCGGCCAGCTTGACGACGGCAATGGTGGAGAGAGGCTCTCCCAGAGGGGTGAGCACCGCCCCGAGGCCGATGGAGAAGCAGGCGATGATCACCAGGTTTATCTTGTCCTTCCGCTCCAGGGGCATCAGGTTGGTGAACTCCACCAACAGCAGGGAGGCGATGATGGCCGTGATGACGCTGGACAGCAACCCCAGCGCCACGATGATGGTGAATACGACCGCGCTCAGGGGAACCCTCTTCAGGACGCGGTACATGGCGTTCCCGAGAGCGCCCTTGCCATAGAAGAAGATCAAGCCGGCAAAGAGAACCGCCGGCACAATCCCTTTCATGACCGGCTCTTCTGCCGCCGTCTTTACCAGCTCGATCTCCCACTTGCTGGTAACCGTGACGGCCAGAGCGCCCATGACGAAGAGAAACGCCTCCAGGTTCTCCTCGACCAGCTTGACTTTGAAGGGCGCTACCAGGACGACCAGGAAAACTGCGAACAAGGCCAGGTCGACTGGGGTTGGCTGCATCCGTTAACCACCTCTCACATCTTCACTATTCCGCGCTCGCGGATCTGGAGTTGGGATCAGCAGCAGTCGGCGCCGCCCCATCAGCTAAGGGGTTGGGAAGCAGGCCCCGGCCGGCAGGGAGATGCCGGCTGAAGCCAGATCGGCAGGAGGGCAGGGGACCATCTCCAGGCCAAACAGGCGGGCGAAATGCCGCACCAGTGGGGGCCGGACCTCGGAGGGCCGCACGGGGCGCCCCAGCAGCCTGGCCATGGAGGTGACCCCTTTGTCCGTTATCCCGCAGGGGTTGATCAGTCCAAAGTGAGAAAGGTTGGGATCCACGTTCAAGGCAAAGCCGTGGGTGGTTATCCCCCCGGAGATGGCGACGCCTATGGCCGCCACCTTCTCCTCCCCCACCCACACTCCAACGTGTCGTGGATCCTGCCCGGCCTCGATCCCAAACTCCCGGAGCAGGTCGATAATCACCCTCTCCAGGGTGTGGACGTACTGGGAGGCACCCAGGCCAAGTTGGCGCAGCGCCAGGATGGGGTAGCCCACCAGCTGCCCGGGGCCGTGGTAGGTCACGTCGCCCCCCCGAGTGCTTTGATGCACCGCCACTCCCTCGCGGCTCAGCAGTCCATCCGGAGCAAGGATGTTCGTCCGGCTAGCCCTGCGACCGAGGGTCAGAACGGGAGGGTGTTCCAGGGCGACCAGGACGTCGGGAAGCGCACCCACCCCCCGAGCCGCTGCGATGGCCCGCTGCAAGCGAAACGCCTCGCCGTACTCGACGAGGCCCAGTTCAAGAAGATAACAACGGTTGTGCAAGATGGCGACTCACCGTCGAGCCGTTTTGAATTAGCTCCCCAACACGCTAACGCGGCCCGTCGAACGGACAGGCGCAGGGGGTAACGGCTAGGATTGTACTACCCGACTTCCTTTTGTCAACCGCCGAACCCCGATGTATACTTTCAAAACTGCGCTGAAGGCTTAACCCTGGAGAAGCTGCCATGCTGTTGGACGTCGAGGTCGAGCAGGCGCTCGGCATCGTCCTCGGTTCCGTCTCGCCCCTGGCGAGGGAAATCCGCCCCCTATTGGATTGCCTCGGCTCGGTGTTGGCCGAAGAGGTCCCGGCCGACATGGACATCCCACCCTTCGACAACTCCGCCATGGACGGGTACGCCGTCATGGCCGCCGACACCGCGGGCGCCACCCCAGAGAAGCCGGTTTCCCTGCGGGTCATCGCCGATCTGCCTGCCGGATACCCGCCCCACGCCCTGGTGCGGTCTGGAGAAGCCGTGCGGATCATGACGGGCGCGCCGATGCCCTCGGGCACCGACGCCGTGGTCAGGACCGAGGAGGTGGAGCGGGGCGACTGGACCGTCCTGATATCGAAGCCGGTCCCCAGTGGAAACGACTTGCGACGGGCCGGCGAAGACGTCAGGAAAGGGGAGGTGATCCTGCGCCAGGGCATCCCCCTGAGGCCCGCGGAGATCGGCATGCTGGCGACCCTCGGCCGAACCCGGGCCCAGGTGGTACGCACCCCCAGGGTGGCGGTTCTCGCCACCGGTGACGAGCTGGTCGCTCCCGACGAGCCGGTGACCCCCGGCAAGATCCGCAACAGCAACCTGTACAGCATCTCGGCGCAGGTGAAGGCGTGCGGCGGGGAGCCGCTGCCGTTGGGCGTCGCTCGGGATACGGCAGCCGAACTGGAGGCCAGGATCCGCCAGGGGATCATCGGCGCCGACATGCTCCTCACCTCGGGCGGCGTCTCGGTCGGCGACTACGACGTGGTGAAGACGGTGCTGGCCCGCATGGGGGAGATCCTTTTTTGGCGGGTGAAGATGCGCCCCGGCTCCCCGGTTACCTTCGGCCGGA
Source organism: Chloroflexota bacterium (assembly GCA_027356795.1). GTDB lineage: Bacteria > Chloroflexota > UBA6077 > UBA6077 > UBA6077 > JAJYNT01. Next base: position 12,792 of record DAHVXI010000010.1, read on the forward strand.
TCGCGGGGAAGCCGATGTTCGGGCTGCCCGGCAACCCCTCGGCCTCCATGGTGGCCTTCGAGCAGTTCGTTCGGCCGGCCATCCTCAAGATGTCGGGACGCACCCGGCTGAGGCGGCGCCAGGTGGAGGCTACCCTGGAGGAGGGCGTAAAGAACCGGGTGGGGGTCCGGAACTTCGTGCGAGCGATCGCCACCGAGGAGAAGGGGGAGTGGCGAGTGCGGCCGGCCGGATCCCAGGGATCGGGCATCCTGCGCACCATGGTGCAGGCCAACTCCATCCTGGTGATACCGGAGACCGTGGCCAGACTCCAACCGGGCGACCGCGCCACGGTGCAGATGCTGGACCTTCCCGAAGCAGACTAGCGAGGACCGGGTAGTGGGGACTGAGGACTGAGCGATCGAGGCATCTATCCCGTCGTGAGTCCTCGGTCCTGAGGACTGAGTCTTGTGAGGCCTCAATGACCGAACTAACACACTTCGATGCCGACGGGCGAGCCCGCATGGTGGACGTGACCGGAAAGGGCGAGACGGTGCGGGAGGCCACCGCGCGAGGCACCGTCCGCATGAAACCCTCTACCCTGGGGTTGATCGAGCAGGGACGGGTGGCCAAGGGAGACGTCCTGTCCGTCGCCCAGGTGGCCGGCATCATGGCTGCCAAGCGCACCCCCGACCTGATCCCGATGTGCCACCCCCTGCCCATCAGCGGCGTGGAGATGCAGTTCCGGCTGAACCGGGAGGAGTCGTCGGTGGAGATCGCCGCCACCGTGCGGCTGACGGGGAGGACCGGAGTCGAGATGGAGGCGCTCACCGCCGTCTCAGTGGCCGCCCTCACCGTCTACGACATGTGCAAGGCCGTCGACCGGGAGATGGTCATCGACCGGATCCGCCTGGTCCGCAAGTCCGGCGGCAAGAGCGACGAGTTCCGCCGCGAGTAGTAAGGGGTACCAATGGGCAAGCACAGCTACGCCATACTGACGGTCAGCGACAAGGGCTCGCGGGGGGAAAGGGAGGATCGGGGTGGCCCGGTCATCCGGCAGGTCGTCGCCGAGTTGGGCGGCGAGGTTGCGGCCTACGAGATCGTTCCCGACGAGAAGGCTCGCATCCAGGAGAAGATAGTCGGCTGGGCAGATCAACTGGGCGTCGACGTGGTGCTGATCACCGGCGGCACCGGCCTCGCCCCCAGAGACGTGACCCCTACGTCGACCCTGGAGGTCATCGACTACGAAGTGCCGGGGATCCCCGAAGCCATGCGCGCCGAGAGCCTGAAGAAGACCCCGAACGCCATGCTCTCGAGGATGGTAGCGGGGGTTCGGGGCCGGACCCTGGTGGTGAACCTCCCCGGCAGCCCGCGGGCCGTCCAGGAGTGCCTGGAGGTCATCAAGGCCGCCCTCCCCCACGCCGTGGACACCCTCCGGGGAGAGGTAGGCGACCACGCCCGACCGTGAGCCAGGGCCCCCTATTTGGTTATGTAGCGTCTTACCGTATCCACCAGCTGGTTGACGTCGAAAGGCTTCGGCATAAAGCCATCCGCCTTGGCTTCTGTGAGGTCGGGGTTCGGCGCAGCGCTGAACAGCAAGACGGGTATGCTGGAGGTGGCAGGGTCATCCTTTATCCGGCGAGACACCTCGCGTCCGTCCAGTCCAGGCATCATCACGTCCACCATCGCCAGGTCGGGATGCTCCTCCCTCGCTAACCGGAGCGCCTCCGGACCGTCGGGGGCCTGGATCACCTGGTAGCCCTCCAACTCCAGCGCGAACGCCACCAGCTCGGTGATGGCCTCCTCGTCGTCCGCCACGAGGATCTTCTTGTCGGTACCGTTGCCAGTCATTGGGCACGCCTCCCCCGCCAGTGGCCGATGCCCGTCAACACCGCCTCGGCGCTTCCGAAGGTGTTGGCCACGTGGAGCCCTCCCTCCGATATGGTGAACTCTCGAATGGAGGGGTCAAAGTCACTCTCTCTCACCTTGAGGATCGAGATCAGTCGATGGAGCTCCGACCGCAGCTCCACGTATTGCAGCGTCACGATGTTGTCTAAGGCAGCCCCGACCTGATCGTAGAAGGAGCCGTCCAATCCGATCCCCACGAGCCGGGGCAGCTCGTGAGTCAGGATCGTGGTCACGTTCCTGCTGCTCACGGCGGCCCCCAGAGCGGTGACGAAGGGCTGGGAGCGGCCGGTGCCGGCTAGCGCCGCCATCACCCCGTCCATCCCATCGATCACCAGCCTTCGGGCGCCGACGCTATCCACCAACTCCAGGATCTGCCAGGCCACCCTGTCCGGGATCAGCTCCAGGGAGGGCACCCAATGCAGCTGCACGCTTCCCTCCTGGATCATCCTCCCGAGGCCGAGCCCCAGGGCATCGGCTTTAGCGACGAGGCGCGAGGGCGCTTCGTCCAGCCCCAGGTAGACCCCTCGCTCCCCCCGGTTTCCCCCTTCGGCCAGGAAGCCCAGCCCCAGGGTAGTCTTGCCGGCGCCGGGGACTCCGGCGACCAGGGTAACGGACCCCGAAGGGATCCCGCCATGCAGCATCTGATCCAAGCCCGGCGACCCCGTCGGTACCCGAGTCCATTGGCCCGGGGGCTCGCTTATCCCCTCTGAGCTCAAGGCGGCTTCCAGTCGTGGATACACCGTCACCCCATCGTGAGTTATGGTGAGGGCATGCCGCCCGGCGAGATGCTCCGAGCCCCGCAGCTTCATGACCTCCAGGTGCCTTTGCGCCCCCAGATTGCCGGGCTCCAGCGTCAAGGTGAGGATACCCTCGGCTACGGCGAACTCCGGGTCCGTGGCCTCCCACTCGACCCAGGGCCCCAGCACCAGGGTCGTGGCTCCCAGGGACCGGAGCTGGGCGTTGAGGTCGAACACGAACCGCCGGAAGTCCAGGGGAGTGGGCGCTGCCGCCTTCAAGGTGGAGATGCCGTCCAGCACCACCAGCGAGGCTTTGTGCTCCAGGGACAGCATGCGAACCTCGTCCAGCACCGCCGGGAGGCCACCCTCCTCCAGCTTACTGTAGACGCTGATGTAGTAGACCCGGTGCGCCACCATGGCCGGATCGAAGAAGCTGAAACCCCTGGCGTGGCCCACCAACCGCTCAGCGGTCTCCGACAGTGCTACCAGGTAGAGCACCCGCCCCCCTTGCCTGGTGTGATGGTAGCTGATTTGCTGGGCCAGGGTCGTCTTACCCGTTCCAGGCAAGCCGCCAACGACGTGCAGCGCCCTGGGCCTGAGCCCGCCGTGGAGCACACGGTCCAGCCCGCTGACCCCCGTGGATATCGGCTCCATCGGTCCCTCCTCCTATCGTAGCAGTCAGCAATCAGCCGTCAGCTCTTGCCCTGCCGCTTCATCCCATATCGCCCTATCTATGTCGAGCCCAACCCCTCCAGGCCCGAACGCAGCAAAGTCCGCAGCAGCTTCTCCAGCAAATCTTGAACCAGCCGTTCCGGCCGGTCCGACTCGTGGGCAAGCCCTTCCGCCATTTGTCGCAATCGAGACTTGGTCGGGCAGGGTAAAGGGGGCCGGGCCCCCTTTACCCTGCCCCTTGCCGAAGCGATCCGAGATCGCCCCCATCGGCAGCTGCACCAGGCCGTAGGCCAGGCTGAAGGCGGGGAGGAGCAAGCCTGACCGCAGGTAGTCGAGATCGAAGCTGTCCCGAATCATCGGGAGAAGTGGGACCACCGCCGTAGTGCAAAGATGGTGGCCGAAGTGAGCCACCATGAAGGCTACCAGCGTGCCGGTGCGGTTGGGGGCAATCGGATCGGGCCGCAGTTGCTGCATGGGCGGCATTATACCCGCTCAGCAGCCGGC
>DAHVXI010000017.1:0-13756 GCA_027356795.1 Chloroflexota bacterium
ACCAGAGGCTGAACCCCTCGGATAACGCCCAGCGCTACTTCCGGGAATACGCCAAGGCGCGGGACGCTGCCAGGGAGATACCGGAGCTGCTGGAGAGCGTCCGGTTGGAGAAGGAATACCTGCAGCAGATGCTGACCCTGGTGGAGCTGGCCGAGGGGGAGGTCGAGCTGCGGGCCCTCTCACGGGAGCTGGCCGAGACCAAGGAAGGCGCCGTGGGCAAACCGGGGTCGCCGGCAGGAGCCGGCTCCTACGGGACCCGGGGGAAGGCTCGCCCCGGCCAGAAGCCCGGAAAGCAGAAGGTCGACCAGACCCCCGGCACGGTCAAGCGTTTCAGCTCGGCCGAGGGATACCAGATCCTTGTGGGCGGCAGCGCCAAGGGCAACGAGCGGGTGACGTTCGACCTGGGCACCGGCAACGACGTCTGGTTCCACGCCCGGGGCGTCCACGGAGCTCACGTCATCCTGAAGGTGGGCACCCGCGAGCCCTCCCAGCGCACCCTGCTGGAGGCGGCCCGCTTGGCCGCCATCCACAGCCAGGCTCGGGGGAGCAGCAAGGTCCCCGTCGACTACACCCTCCAGCGCTACGTCAAGAAGGTGAAGGGGGGTCCACACGGGCTGGTCACCTACGGCCAGGAGAAGACGGTGCGGGTCGAGGCCACCGAGGAGGGCACGGAGCCCGACCGCCGGGAAACCCCCGAACCGGTCTAGAAGCGGACCGTCTCCGGCCGGGCCCCAGTGCTCTGCCACACGGGTTTCGACAGGGCGTAGCGGCAGACCTGTGTGTCTGCCTTGGGCGCACCTGCGTGTGCGCCCCTACCGGCGTCATCGGCAACTGTCAAAACCACTATGGTCGCGCACCGCGGGTTGGGCTACGTCCGCCGCTGGGACTTGGATCCCCGCTGGAGCAGCTTTACCACCGCGGCCACGATGACGGCCCCCACTATGGCCGGGATCACCGGAATCCCGGCGATCGCGGGCCCAACGTGGCCGATCAACCAGGTGCCTATCCAGCTTCCCACCAGTCCGGCCAGGATCGCCCCCAACCACCCGTAGGGTAGCCGCTGTCCCGGAAGGATCGACTCGGCCAGCCAACCGATGGCGCCCGCGATAAACAGGGTGAAGATAACCCCGAGGATGTTGGCCGTCACCCAGAACAGAAGGAGAACCGCCAGGACCAACAGCAGTGCGAGAAGTGCCGGCATTCTCCTGTCACCCCCTCTCGTCGCCTCAGTCCACGGTCTCCGAGGCGCCAAATGGACTGCTCTCTCCCGGGCCTCCCGTGGAGCATCTGCCCGTTTCCAGATCTTAGCACGATCCCCACCGAATGGGTAGGGCGGCAACCTCGGCCGGAGCACAGGGCTGGCACAGGGAGAAAACGAGAACCCCGGACGACGTCCGGGGTCCCTCCAGGGTTCTACGTTGCAGCTTTGGGGCACGCCCCGTTTCCGACGCCCGGCGGCGTCGCCGCTCCTAGGCGGTGACCTCCAGGTGGGGCGCTATGCTCTTCATCAACCGATCCTTGGGGGTGTAGCCCACGATCCTCTGAATGGGCTTGCCCTCCTTGAACAGGACCAGTGTGGGAATGCTGCTCACGCCGAACTTTCGCGCCGTCGACATGTTGCTATCGACGTCGAGCTTCGCCACCGTCAGCTTGCCCTCCTGCTCGGCTGCTACCTCTTTCAGCACGGGCGCGATCATCTTGCAGGGCCCGCACCACTCGGCCCAGAAGTCCACCAACACGGGATTCTTCGACTCAAGGACTTCGGTGTCGAACGTGGCGTCGGTCACCGCTATCGGCTCAGCCATCTAGGAACGACCTCCTCATTTACCGGACGAACTCTCGGCGCCGGGGGACATCCGCAGGAACAGGGTGAGCGCCCTCTCGATGGTGGCTTTCTTCTCGGTCGAGGAGATCGACTCCGCGAGACACTCCTCCATATGATCGGCCATCACGCTGAGCGCAACCTTGTCCAGGGCAGCCCGAACCGCCATGACTTGGGTGATCAAATCCTCGCAAGGCCGGCCCTCTTCCAGCATCCGCTGGATCCCCTTGACCTGCCCCTCTATTCGCCGCAGACGGGCTGCGATCGCTTCGTTGTCGCCCACATTTCCTCCGTATACCCTCCACGGGTACCTATCGGCATTCTATACCGGGCGGCATACGGTGTCAACGTTACACGCTTCGACGTAGACAAAATCCGGGCCAGCCTCAGAGGGCATCGGTGAAGACGTACGTGGCAACATGTGGGGATTCGCAGCAGCGGCTCCCGCCGTTCGCACCCTGGCGGACGAACGGCTGAAGCCGCCACCACGATGGACGCCTCCCCCAGCAGCGGAGAGGGTGAGCGGGGACTTGCCGCTCCCCGAGCCCGAGGAGGGGGAGACTACCTGGGCATGCCGCGAGAGCTCCCCAGCATCTTCATCATCAGTCCGGTGAGAGCAAAAGCGGGGCCCAGAATCCCCACGATCAGGGCCTCATCGCGACGCCCGATCAGGTAGAGGCCCAAGGCGCTGAGGATCGCCCCCATGCTGAACCCCAGGTACGCTTCATCGGGGGCCTGCTCGAAGCTGCGGGCGACGACGTCTTGGCGCTGTGCTGTGGCTGCCATGGCTGAACCCTCCAAGTCTCTGTCTTCTGATGCTGCTCGCGGCGCGAGGACTCCCCAAGCCTGCCGCGGCGGACGCACTGGGAGAACCACCAGGTTGCCTAGAGGAACTCCTACAAAGTGGTGACCCTGCACGATCTGTGCCGGTTTGGCCCGCTTCTTGCTCGTTCTAGATCCAGCTCCTTCGACCGCGCGATCTTAGCCGCGGCGCTGATGACCTGTGTCGTGGGAAGCTGGCGCACTTCGTGCTACCTCTCCCACTGAGCCATTCTAAGAGGCAGCACTCAGTCTATGTCGGCGATACTGACGCCCCAAGGAGGAGGCCGTGTATGCCTGACCCTCACTCGCCGAGGAGGAATGGCTCGCACCTGAAGATCCTGTTCGCCGTCGCCGCGTGGGGTCTCGGCCACGCCACCCGCGACCTGGCGCTGATCCGAGAGCTGCTGGCCTCGGGTCACGAGGTCACCATCCTCTCCACCGAGCGGGCGCTGCAGCTTCTCCGCAGCGAGCTGGGAAACCGTTGCAGCTACCTGGATCTGCCCGACATCCCCAAACCGCTGAGCCGCCAGGCCCTGTTGTTCTACGTGAAGATGAGTCTGTCGATGCCGCTGGTCTTCAGGACCTTCTGGCGAGAGCACCAGTACGTCCGCCAGATCAGTCGGAGCTACCGGTTCGACCGCATCGTCTCCGACACCCGCTACGGGGTGTTCCTGCGGGAGATCCCCAGCTACTACATAGTCCACTCCCTGCGCCAGATCGTTCCCGGGCGGCCTCGCCATCTGGAGAGGATGGTGGAGCTGGTCCAGCGGGGGCTGCTGGCCGGGGCCCGAAAGATCCTGATTCCAGACCAGCGAGAGAACGGGCTGGCCGGCGACCTCTGCCACGACCTGACCTGCTTCGATGGCACCGATCTGGAGTACATGGGGATCCTCTCCAGCGTGAAGCGGCGGCCGATGCGGACGGACATCGACTTCTTCATCACGGTGTCGGGGGCAGAGCCCCAGCGAAGCATCTTCGAGAAGATGGTGCTGGAGCAGGCTTACGACCTGGAGGGCCGGGTGGTGGTCGCCCTGGGGAAGCCCGACGTCCCCCTCTCCGTGACCAGCGACGGCCGGGTCGACGTCTACAGCTACGTGGGGCGAGGGCAGCAGGAAGAGATGATGAACCGCGCCCGCCTGGTGGTAAGCCGATCCGGCTACACCACCATGATGGAGCTGGCAGAGCTGGGCAAGCAGGCGCTGCTGATCCCCACGGTGGGGCAGAGCGAGCAGGAGTATCTGGGTGCCTACCACGAAAGGCTGGGCACCATGCACACCGTAACCCAGCCCCACCTCTCCCTGGTGCGGGATGCCGCGGCGGCGGCCTCTTACTCGGGGATCCCGCTTTCCCACCGGACCGACGAATCCACCAGGAAGTTCTTGGAGGTTGTGGAGGGGTAACCCCCGTGGTGACGACTTCAGTCGCTATCCCACAGCATCCGCGTCCCCTGTAGGGCCGAGATGTCGCCAGCTCCAATGCAGAACATGGCGGTGCGAAGCTCGCGGATGAAGCGCTCCAGCCAGTCGATCACCGCCTCCGCCGACTCCGTGGCGGGCAGCAGCAGCGGCTGGGCTATCCCGACGGCGGCGGCGCCCAGTGCCAGGGCCTTGGCCGCATCCACGCCTGTTCGGATGCCGCCGGAGGCGATCACCGGGATCTGCCCCGCCGCCGGCACCACCTGCCGCAACGACTCGGCCGTGGGGATACCCCACGCGGCGAAGGGCGAGCGGATGGCCTGCTCCCGCGTCACCCCCGCCGACAGCTGCTCAACCATATACCAGGAGGTGCCTCCGGCTCCGGCCACGTCGATGGCGCCTGCGCCGCTGGCCACCAGCGCCCCGGCGGCTTCCCGGGAAATGCCCCACCCCACCTCTTTCACCACCACCGGGGCACCCAGTTGCCGGCAGACGTCGGCTATCTTCTCCGTCAGGCCCCGGTAACGGTGATCGCCGGAGCGCTGATAGACCTCCTGCAAGCCGTTCAGGTGCAGGCAGAGAGCATCGGCCTCGATCATGTCGACCGCCTGTCTGCACTCCTTCAGACCGAAGCCCAGGTTCAGCTGCACGGCCCCCAGGTTCCCCAGCAGCAGGATGTCCGGCGCGTACTCCCGGACCCGGTAGCTGTCCGCCAGGGCCGGGTCCACGACGGCGGCCCGCTGCGAGCCCACCCCGAGACCCAGACCCAGCCGCTGGGCCGCCAGAGCCAGGTTCCGGTTGATCTCCGCCCCCAGCCGGCATCCACCGGTCATGGCCGCGATCACCACAGGTGCCCGCAGCCGCTTGCCCAGCAGGGATACCGACAGATCGATCTCCTGCCAGTCCACCTCCGGCAGCGCCTGGTGGATGAAGCGATATCGCTCCAGGCCCGTGGTGATCCCGCTCGCCTGGACGTCGTTGCTCAAGCAGACCTGCAGATGCGCTTCCTTGCGGCGCTCATGAACTGGCGTTCGATCAGCCATGGGCCCTCCCTTCAGGGTTGAGAGTAGCCTCCTCCCATCCCTGCACCCCAGGCAGCTAGCCGGCTACCTCGGCTCGACATCCGACACTGATGGTTTCCAGGGCCAGATCCTCGTCCACCTCGGTATCCACACAGCCATCCTTGGAGAGTGGCACGACCACGATGGCCGGCGCCTGCTTCTCGCCGCCCCTGGCGATGGCCCCCACGGCGTCCACCCCCTCTCCCAACTCTTTGGCGCATGCCACCGCCACTATCGCCCTGGGATCGAGCTCCGTCACGAACCTGACGGCCATGGCCCCACCGGCAGCCACGCAAACCCCCTTGTAGCCCAGGGAGAGGGCTGCCCGACTGAGCCGGCCCACGGAGCAATCCTCCTGGCAATCTTCGGGACATACGAGACCGCGCTTGGAGAACTTGCCTGGGCAGGTCAGACTGGGGCGCATGCAGTGCGATAGCAGAAGGATGCGCGCCGTCGGATCTGTGGCCGCGAGCCTCTCGTATTCCTCGGGGTCGTTCATCACAGTGCTCCCTTCAGGTAAGCGTGATAACGGGCCAACGCCATCAAGGGGAAGTAGGCCCGGTAGAGGTCGTACCGGAGATAGAAGGCCCGGGGGAAGCCGGTGCCGGTGTAAGGCTCCTCCTCCCACGAGCCATCTTCTCGCTGAGCCCGCAACAGGTACTGGATCCCTCGTTCCACCACGAGGCTGGAGGCCTGGCCGCCGGCCATCAGCCCAATCAGCGCCCAGGCCGTTTGAGAAGCCGTGCTGCGCCCGGCGCCCTTCCAGCCCAAGTCGGCGTAGCTCTCACAGCTCTCCCCCCAACCCCCGTCGGGGTTCTGCCGGAAGGCAAGCCAGGAGCACGCCCGTTGGATGTAGCCCTGGTTGGGGTCCCGGTCGGCCGCCGCCAGCGCTGCCAGTACCAGGCCGGTACCGTAGAGGTAGTTCACCCCCCAGCGCCCGTACCAGGATCCGTCGGCCTCTTGAGACGCCTTGAGATAGGACAGAGCCCGCTGCAGAGAGGCAGGGTCCTGCTTCGTTTCCCCCAGCAGCTCCACGGCATGAGCCGTGACGTCGGCACAAGTGGGGTCCAGGGGAGACATGAAGTCGGCAAAGGGGATTTGGCTCAGGATGGACTTATCGTTATCGCGGTCGAAGGCCGACCACCCGCCGTCCTTGCTCTGCATGCTGGTGACCCAACGGATGGTTCGATCGATGGCTCTCCCCTTGGCCTGCTCGTGGCCCTCCGATAGTTGCACCCTGCGGAGGGCGCGACAGACCACCGCGCTGTCGTCCAGGTCCGGGTACAGGTCGTTGTCGAACTCGAAGGCCCAACAGGCAGGCTCGGTCTTCGGGTTCTTCACCTGCCAGTCACCACCGACGGTGACGTGCTGCGACAGCAGCCAGGAGGCAGCCTTCCGTAGGGCCGGGTGATCGGAAGGCAGCCCGGACTCCTCGAGGGCAATTACGCTCCAGGCCGTGTCCCAAACGGGGGAGGTCGCCGGCTGGAGCCGCATCGTGGACTTATCCTCGGCGATGAACCCCTCCAGCCCCTTGAGCCCCAGCTCCATGACAGGGTGACTCAGAGGGTAGCCCAGGCTCTTGAGGGCTATCAGGGAGTAGATCCAGGGGAGCATAATACCGGCCCAGCTCCCATCCGCCTCCTGGTGCTCCACGATCCATTGCTCGGTCTTACGGAAGGCCAAACCGCGAGCGGGTTTGACAGGCAGCTTCTCGTACAGCTTCAGCAGGGAATCCATCATCAGGAAGAAGGCCTTCCAGCTGAAGGGGTTGCGGATCTTCCCCAGGGAGTAATCCCTCTGCCCCTCGGGCTCCAGGTACAGCTCGGGCACCTGGGCGTAGTCGGGCACGGGGCAGGTCGGTTTGTTGGTGAGCACCACCGTGAGGGCGACTATGGTGGCCCGGGACCAGCTGGCGAACTCGTAGATGTTCACGTGGAACCAGTTGGGCAGCAGGATCACCTCGGGAGGCAGGGCCGGGGTCCCCTCCCAGGGATACTGTCCGAAGAGGGCCAGCCATATCTTCGTGAAGATGTTGGATTTGCAGATACCGCCTCCGAGTAGGACGAAGTTCCGGGCGCGGCGCATGAAGGTTTCCTCGGCGGAAACGCCCGCCAGCTTCAGGTCGAAGTAGGTCTGAATGCTCACATTCAGATCGCCGGGCCCGCCGTTATGGCTGCTCCAGGAGCCGTCGGGGTTCTGCTTGCTCCTGACAAAGTTGACGACCTTCTGGCGTCTGACCGGGTCGACGGTGCCCAACACGTGGTACATGAGGGGCACGTAGCCCGCGGACACGGAGACGTCGGCTTCCAGCTCCCCAACCCAGTAGCCCTCCGGACTCTGAAGCCCCAGTAGATGGGCCTGAGCCTTCCGGAGAGCAGCCTGTACCCCCTCCACTCCCCGCTGCAGAAAGGAGCCTTGTATCGGGTAATGGGCCACAAACCCGCCGAGCTTCTCCACTTCAGCTCGCGTATCCATTTGCTCTGAACCACCTCACCGCGTTCTCCAGGGCTCCCTCCACCGGCGTCTGAGGCAGCCCCAACTCCTTCACGGCCTTGGAGCAGTCGAAGTGTCTGAAGTGCCCCGCCGTCTTGACCGCCGCCACCGGGATCCTGGGCGGCTTCCCCGTCACCTTTCTAGCGACGAATTCGTCGACCTGCGCGGCCCCCAGGGCCAGCCAGAGAGGTAACCTCACCCGGGGAGCCGGAAGGCCCGTTATCTTCGCCAGGGCCTCCAGGATCTCCTTCAAGGTGAGATTCCTGTTTCCCAGGAGGTACCTTTCTCCGATCCGGCCCTTCTCCAGGGCCAGCAGGTGCCCCCGAGCCACATCCCTGACGTCCACCAGGTTCAGTCCGGTATTCACGTAAGCTGGCATACGCCGGTTGAGGAAATCGACGATGATCTGCCCGGTGGGCGTCGGTTTCACGTCCCCAGGGCCGACGGGCGTGGTGGGGTTGACCACCACCAGGGGAAGTCCCCCCGAGCAGGCCCGCAGCGCCACCTGCTCTGCCTGCAGTTTCGATCTCTTGTAGTGGCCCGAAAGGTGGCTGGGGTGTGATACCCGCTCTTCGGTACCCAAGACACCCTTACTGGGGATCCCGATCGTGGACTCGGTGCTGGTGTACACCACTTTCTGGATCCCCTTCGCCAGAGCGGCGGAGAGCAGCAGGTCGGTGCCGCTCACGTTGACGTCGTACACCTGCCTGGGATCGGGGGTCCAGAAGCTGTATGCCGCGGCCAGGTGGAACAGGACGTCACAGCCCTCCAGGGCCCTCTCCAGCGACCATCTGTCCCGCAGGTCCCCGAAGGCCGGCTCCACCACCAGCTGGTCGAGGTTCTTTCGATTGCTCTCGGGCCTCACCAGAGCCCTCACCTGGTAGCCCTGGCTGAGCAGCTCTCTCACCAGGTTCGACCCGATAAAGCCCGTGGCTCCCGTGACCAGCGCCTTCATCCAGCCTTTCCCACTCCAGCCTGCCATTTATCGAGTCGTGGGGCAGACTCCCTGCCCTAGCGCCAACTTCGCCCGGGATCGCCGGCAGGAGCCGGCTCCTACAGCCCGGGTATCAGGGCTCCCAACAGCCTCGTCAGGTTGCTCGCCGCTCGTCGGGAATTCAGGTAGACGCCGGGCATCTTCGCCAGATCGCCGGGATGGGCCAGGAAGTGAGCCGAGGCCCGAGACCACAGCCATCTCCCGTCGGGTCCCAGGAGCCGGTCCAAGGGCGGCAGGGCGTCGGCGGGGGTATCGGAGACAGCCCGAACGGCGAGAAAGGGGATCCCCCACGCCAGCGCCTGCGTCGCTACCCAGCAGCTCTCCATGTCCACCACCGTGGCCCCACAGCTCTCCCTCAGCGCGGCCCTTTCCTCCCTGCTCCTCACCAGCCTGTCCACCGTAACCACGGTACCCAGCCGCACGGCGCTCCCGTCCGCCCCCAGCACCCGCTTGGCCAGGGCCAGCATCCTGGGGTCGGAGCTGCAACAACCATCTCCTCCTGGATCGTCGCCCCGATGGAGCAGCGAGCAAGGGACCAGGTCACCGGCCTTCAAGTCCTCCGTCAGAGCCCCCGCGAAACCGAAGGAGACGATGCCGCCGACCGGGTGACGGGGCAGGAGGTACTCCAGGGCCTCCTCCACCTGTCGCCGGCCGGGCCCCGTCTGCAACAGCAACAGCTCTCTTCCCGCCAACCTGCCCTGGTGAAGGGACCAGCCGCGCAGAGCGACGCTGCGCTCCACCGACATCTGCTTTCGCAGGCCGTCCACTTCTACCTTCATGGCCCCCACGAGGGCCACCGGAGGAACCATCCCGCTCAACGGATCATGCCCCCGACAGGCTCCACCTGGCCATCTGCCAGAGGTCCACCGCACTCCTGGAGGCCGCCTCTATGGCGCTGGCTTCGAAGCCGGAGTGAACCATGCAGTTGGTGCACCGGGGATCTCTCCCGACGCCGTAGCTATCCCAGGGCGTCTCCTCCATCAACTGCTGGAAGGAGTCGCAGTACCCGTCGGTGAGCAGATAGCAGGGCCGCTTCCAACCCTTGGGGTTCCTCGTCGGCGTGCTCCAGGGGGTGCACCGTAGCGTGCGCCTGCCCGCCAGGAACTCCAGGTACGCCGGCGTGTGGTAGAAGGGGAAGCGCCGCGATTGCTCGTAGATCGGTCCGAAGATCGCAGGAACCTCCTCGCGGGTCAGGAAGATGTCGGCGTCCACCTCCTCGTAACTGAAGGCCGGCGCCACCATCATGCCGTCCACCCCCAGATCCCTCAGCAAGGAGAAGAAGCTCAGCATCTCCTGGGGATCGGACCCCTTGAAGACAGTGGTGTTGGTGCGCACCTGGAAGTCGGCGCTCTTGGCCGCCTTTATGCCGGCGACTGCTTTGTCGAAGACTCCCCTCTGCCCCGTGATTCGATCGTGGGTATCCATGAAACCGTCCAGATGGAAGACGATACTGAGATAAGGGCTCGGCTCGAACAGCTTGAGGGAGTGCTCCAGTGCGATCCCGTTGGTGCACATGTAGACGAAGCGCTTCCTGCCCACGATCCCCCGGACGATCTCCCGGATCTGGGGATGGAGCAGCGGCTCGCCTCCGGCGATGGAAACCACCGGCGCTCCGGACTCCTCCACCGCCGACAGGCACTCCCCCAGGGAGAGCATGCGGCCGCCCATGGCCTTGTCCTCCCGGATCCTCCCGCAGCCCGCGCAGGCGAGGTTGCACCGAAAGGTGGGCTCCAGCATCAGCACCATGGGGAAGCGCTTCCGGCCGCGCAGCTTGTGAGAGGCCACGTGGCCGGCCACGGACAGGGAAAGCCGCAAAGGGAAAGCCATCAATATCCTCCGGTCCAGCTCAGAAGTCGCGTTCGGTCAGGAAATGGGCCATCTCCTGAAGGCAATCCACCGCCCAGGGGGAGAGATCCGCCTTGGCCAACTCCCCCAGCGCGCGGTCGCAGTATCGGGCGGCCATCTGTTGCGCCTCGCCCTCGGCGTCCACCTCTTCCAATATCGACAGCACCCTGTCTACCGCCGCCCCGTCGATGGCCTCGCCCCCATAGATGGCCACGAGCGCCGCCCTCGCCGGTCCCTCCGCCCTCTCGAAGGCGTGGACGATGGGCAACGACTTCTTACGCCGCCAGATGTCACTGCCGACGGGCTTGCCGGTCTTCTCCCCGCTGCCCCAGATCCCCAGCACGTCATCCCGGATCTGGAAGGCAAACCCGAGGTTCAGGCCGAACAGCCGCAGTGCCCGAACAAAGCCCTCGTCGTCGCTGCCCAGCAGAGCGCCGATCTCCAGGGCGCTGGATATCAAGCTCGCCGTCTTCCCCTCGATCATCGCCAGGTAGTCGCTCACCCCCACGTCCAGGCGGTTCTCGAAGCTGATGTCCAGATACTGCCCCTCGATCAGCCTGAGGCAGCTCTCGTCCAGGAGTCGCTGTGCCCGCAGCAGCTTCTGGACCGGGATGCCCCCCTCGTCCAGTCTCAACATGGTGAGGCTGGCAACCACCCGCATGGCCGTCCCTGCGTTGATGGCCTGAGGCTTCCCCCACAGGCTCCACACCGTGGGCCGGTGGCGCCGCTCCCGGTCGTCGTCCTGGACGTCGTCGTGGATAAGGGAGAAGTTGTGGATCAACTCGATCGCGGCGGCGGCGGGCAGCGTCCTTCGGTAGTCGCTGCCGGCGGACTCGCAGGCCAGCAGGCAGAGGGTTGGGCGAAGCGCCTTGCCCGCTGCCCCCGAGAGGGGGTTGCCTTTCTCGTCAATCCACCCCATGTGGTATCGCAGCATGTCGTACATGGGCGACCTGTAGCCGGCCAGCGAGGACCGCAGCTCGGCGTCGACCTCTGCCCGGTACCTGTCGAAGCAAGACGGCAGCGTCATCCCGCAATCCCTCCCAGCATATGGATCGACGGCCGGCCGCTGAGCTCGGGAAAGGCGACCGCGACTTGTCGCGCGATCCCCTCGACGTCGAGGCTAAACAGTCGCAGCAGCAGATCTCGGGGGCCGTGCTCGACGAACTGATCCGGCAGCCCGAGGCTCTCCACCCTGACGTCCCTCAGGCCGGCTCGCTCCACCAGCTGCAGGACGGAGCTCCCGAACCCTCCCGCGAGGACCCCCTCCTCCAGCGTCACAACCCTGCGGGTTCGGCGGGCCAACTCCAGGATCAACTCGGCATCCAGCGGCTTGGCAAAGCGGGCGTTGGCGACGGCGCACTCGATCCCCTGCTCCGCCAGGAGATCCGCCGTCGACAGGGCGGTGGAGACCATGGACCCCAGCGCGAGCAGGGCAACGTCCCTCCCCTCCCTGAGGATCTCTCCCTGGCCGATCGGTATCCGCTGCAGAGCGTGCTGCAGGGGCGCACCGGGACCACGACCTCGCGGGTAGCGGATCGCCATGGGGCGCCCCGCGTTGACGGCGGTAAAGAGCAGGTTCTGAAGCTCGTTCTCGTCCTTGGGGGCGGCCACGACCATGTTGGGAACGTTGGACAGGAAGGAGACGTCGAAGACCCCGTTGTGGGTCTTTCCGTCGTCGCCCACGATGCCGGCCCGGTCGAGGGCGAACACCACGGGATAATTGCGGATGCAGACGTCGTGGATGACCTGGTCGTATGCCCGCTGCAGGAAGGTGGAGTACAGGGCCACCACAGGCACGACCCCCTGCGTCGCGAGACCCGCCGCCATGGTCACGGCGTGCTCCTCGCAGATGCCGACGTCGAAGACGCGGTGAGGGAACTTGGCTGCCGGCAGCGTGAGGCCCGTGCCATCGATCATGGCAGCGGTGATGGCCACGACCCGGTTGTCCTCACGCATGAGACGGTAGGTAGTGCGACCGAAGACCTCGCTGTAGGTGGGCGTCGAGCTGCCCTTGCCCCCCTTGGGGGAGACCCCGTGGAACTTGATGGCGTCGGCCTCGGCCGGCGGGTACCCCTTCCCTTTCCTGGTCAGCACGTGGATGAGGGTCGGCCCCGGCTCGTGGTCCCGAGCCCGGAGAAGGGCGGCCTCCACTTCCCGGATGTCGTGCCCGTTCACCGGACCCAGGTAGGTGAAGCCCAGCTCCTCCCAGAGGGAGCTGGGGATCAGCGCCCTCTTCAGCCGGCCCTTCAGCCGCTTGCTGACCGCCCAGGCCATATCCCCCATCGGCAGGAGCGTAACCGCCTTCTTGGTCTCGTCCTTGGCCATCTCGTAGCGCGCATCGAGCCGCACCGCATTCAGGAACCGGGAGAGGGCCCCGACGCTGGGGGAGATGGACATCCCGTTGTCGTTGAGAATCACGATCAGCCTGGTGCCCAGATGGCCCGCGTGGTTGAGAGCCTCGAAGGTCATGCCGCCACCGAAAGAGCCGTCGCCGATTACGGCCACGACGTGGTAACTCTCTCCCGCCAGGTCTCGAGCTACGGCGATCCCCAGGGCAGCCGACAGGGCCGTGCAGGCGTGGCCGGCCCCAAAGGCGTCGTGGGGACTCTCCGATGGATCTGTAAACCCGGACAGCCCGCCGTATTGCCGGATGGTGGCAAACCGCTCCCTGCGACCGGTGAGAAGTTTGTGGACGTAGCACTGGTGGCTCACATCCCACACGATCTTGTCCCGAGGGGTCTGGCAAACCCGATGCAGGGCTATGGTTAGCTCCACGACGCCCAGGTTGGAGGCCAGGTGGCCCCCGTTCTGGGGAACCCGGTCGATCAGCTCAGCCCGGATCTCCGCCGCCAGTTGCTCCAACTGGTGATGGGTCAGCCCCCTCAACTGCACAGGATTCTCGATTCTCTGCAGGATCGACGGCATCGAACGCTCCGCTCACAATTGTGATAGGCCTTCGAGTTCCAGGGATAGGACAGGGCGCGCCGCCTGCGACGGACAGACAGGCGCGGAGTACGTCGCAGGCACCACCGGGAGCCTGCCGCTTTAACCAGAATTTTGCAGAAGGAATGCCAACGGATATCCTGGTTTTGGAGCTTCTACCGCATTTTACATGCCAAATCCGGGTGGTCCCCGGCCTGGGTAGACTCGCGGCCCTTGGTCCAACTTTTGCATGGAACAAGGTAGAGGTAGTCCCTGGAACTGGGCGGTGCGAGCTCAACCGTTTGCCGTTCAACGATCACCTTCCAGCCATCGGCAGCCACCCCGCAGTTGAGACCCGGCCATTCGGGGTCGGAGCGCTGCC
>DAHVXI010000022.1:0-24268 GCA_027356795.1 Chloroflexota bacterium
AAGGAGATCGGGATGAAAGCGGCCGTTTTCACCGGGATCAAGACCATAGAGATCCAGCAGGTGCCGACCCCCACGCCGAAGCCGAACGAGGTGCTGATCAAGGTCAGGGCGGTCGGCGTTTGCGGCTCCGAGGTTCACGCCTTTCTGGGTACCCATCCCTTCAGGAAGCCGCCCGCAATCATGGGGCACGAGGTATCGGGCGACATCGTGGAGGTGGGCACCGAGGTCCGCGGCTTCCAGCCGGGCGACCGGGTGCTGGTGGAGCCCCAGATCAGCTGCGGAAAGTGCTTCTACTGCCGGACCGGCGACTACCACCTGTGCCTCACTAAGGTGATCATGGGCGTGCCGGCGTGGCCCGGTGCTTTCGGGGAATACGTCATCGCTCCGGAGCAGACCCTGATCAAGCTGCCCAGCAGCTTCTCCTATGAAGAGGGGGCGATGTGCGAGCCCCTGGCCGTGGGGATAGCCTCGGCGAGGAAGGCTCGGGTGCAGCTGGGAGACTCGGCGCTGGTGCTGGGCTCGGGCACCATCGGGCTCTGTTGCATCGCAGCGGCTCGGGCGGCGGGTGCCACCAACATCATCGCCACCGACGCCTACGACTTCAACCTGGAGTTGGCCCGCAAGCTCGGCGCCACGGCTGCCTTCAACGTGCGGAAGGATAACGACCTCGCCGGGCTGGTGGCCGGGCAGGCGCGGCCCGAGGGAGTGGACGTGGCCTTCGTTACCGCCGGCTTCTCCGCCGTGCTGAACCAGGCCATGGCCCACGTCCGGAAGATGGCCAGGGTCATGGTGGTGGCTCTCTTCGACGAGCCGATCACCCTGCCGGAGCCCTTCTTGATCGGCGGCAAGGAGCTGGAGCTGGTGGGGGTGCACATGTACGTCCGCAAGGACTTCGAGACGGCCATCGACCTGATCTCCAGCGGAGCCGTGAACGCCAAGGCGATGGTGACCCACGTCCTGCCCATCGAGGAGGCCCAGCACGCCCTGGAGCTGGTGCACGGCAAGACCGAGGACAACGCCAAGGTGATACTCACCTTCTAGAGTGGGGGCGAAGCGTTTCGCCGCGGCGAAATGCTTCGCCCTACCCATGTCCCCTTACCCCTGCTTCGGCGGGTACAGGTCCCTCAGTCGGGCCATCAGAAAGGCGTCTCGGGTGGCCTTCACCTGGTCCGCATCCTTCCGGCTCCAATCGTAGAAGCCCCGGCCCGTTCGCGCCCCCAGGTCGCCCTGGGCCGTTTTCTCCCGCAGGATAGGCATGGGATCCGTACGGTTGCACAGGTCCTCGAACAGATATGACTGGATCGACAGCAGCAGATCCAGCCCCACCAGATCGGCATGCTCCAGGGGGCCGTACACCGGGAAGCGGAGGCCCAGACCCGTCTTGATGGCGGTGTCCACCTCCTCGGCCGTCGCGATCCCCTCCTGCACGATGTTCATGGCCTCCCGGGTGATGGCGTGGAGGAGCCGGTTCCCCAGCTGTCCGGGCACGTCCTTGCGCACGACCACCGGGCTCTTCCCGACCTGGATCAGCACCTCCCGCAGCCGCCGCACCGTCTCCTCGGAGGTTCGCATACCCTGGACGATCTCCGCCAGCGGCATCAGGTGGGGCGGGTTCCAGAAGTGGGTGGTGGCGGCTCGCCTCGCGGTCCACCTCATCCCGGAGACAGAGATGAGTCGACCAGAGGCTACCCCTTTCCGATCATCACCTCGGTGGCCTTGATGATGGCTACCACCTGATCGCCCACCTTCAGGCCGAGGCGTTGAGCGGAGCTGCGGGTGATGGCTGCCACCACCTCCTGTCCGCCGACGTCCACCACTACCTCGGCCATAACGCCATCTAAGGTCACTGCCTTGATTGTGCCGCGCAAGTGGTTCCGAGCGCTGATTTCCATCGGTCCCTTCCTTTCCGACAAGCTGGATCGGTTAGCCGACTCCCGGGAGGGTCGGCTCCTCGTCTCCTTTATCCATTGCATTCGGGGGGCCAAAGGTCGGGACCAAAGTCCCCCAACTTCTTCTTGACAGCCCCCGGACGAGTGTGATATTTGTACCATTGCAATTAGTACAAGCGGAGTCGGTATTGGATCTTCGACTTGACCCCAATTCCCCGGATCCCCTGCACCGACAGATCGTCGACCAGATCCGCCACCAGGTGGCCACGGGGCGGCTGGTGGCAGGCGATCGCCTTTTCCCCGTGCGCTCGCTGGCCGGCCAGCTCCGGGTCAACGTCAACACCGTGGCCAGGGCCTACCTGGAGCTGGAGAAGGCGGGCGTCGTATCCACCGCGGCGGGGAAGGGCACCTTCGTGGCGGGCGAGGCCCCGGCAAAGGTAGCCGACTTCCGGCAGGGCCGGTTGAAGGATCTCCTCGGACGGGCCATGCTGGAGGCCCTCAGCCTCGGCTACACTCAGGAGCAGATCGAGGGCGCTCTGGCGCTCCAGCTGGCCCGCTGGGGGGAGCTACGCGCCTCCAGTGGGGACGCTCCCTCCGAGGAGGCACCTCATCCTTCCTCCCCTTCGGTTTCCGCCCTGTGCATCGCCGGCAGCCACGACCTGGCCCTGGACCTCCTGATCGGCCAGCTCTCCCGCTCTCGCCCCGAGCTGTCGGTAGCCTCTTCCTACGTGGGAAGTCTGGCCGGTCTCATGGCTCTTCAGCGGGGCGAGGCCCAGGTGGCCGGATGCCACCTGCTGGATGAGGAGACGGGGGAGTACAACGTTCCCTTCGTGCGGCGGATCCTGCCGGGCGAGGAGGTGCTGATGGTGAACCTCGTCCATCGCCAGCAGGGGCTGATGGTGGCCAAGGGCAACCCCAAGGGGATCCAGGGGATTGAGCATCTGGCCCGGCCGGGGGTGATCGTGGTGAATCGCCAGAAGGGGGCGGGCACTCGGGTTCTGCTGGATCTTCGGCTGAGGCAGCTGGGGATCTCCCCCGAGAACCTCCAGGGCTACGACCATGAGGTGAGCACCCATACGGCGGTGGCGGCGGCCGTTGCCCAGGGTGCCGCCGACGTGGGGCTGGGGATCCTGCCGGCGGCCAAAGCCATGGACCTGGATTTCCTCTCCCTGGCGACGGAGAGGTTCGACCTGGCGATCCCCATGTCCCATTACGAGACCTCCGAGGTAGCCCCTCTGGTGGCAGCCCTCCGGTCGAAAGCCTTCAAGTCGGTGGTCCGCGAGCTGGGAGGCTACGACACCTCCGATACCGGCGTCGTCGTGGCTACCACCGGGTTGCCTGCCCACGCCGCCTGATACACCATCTTTGTTCTGGAGTACTGAGTTGAGAAGGATACTCACAGCGACCCTGTGCCTACTGCTTTTGACCGCCGCCGGCTGCGCCGCGCCGACCTCGGCGCCCACTCCGACCAAGGCTGCCGCGGCACCCACTGCGGCCTCGACGGCGGCGACGCCGGTCGCCCCTGCCGCCCCGGCTCCCACCCAGGCGGCCGCCCCTGCCAAGCCCGCCAACCCGGAGCTGATCCTGGCGACCACCACCAGCACCCAGGATAGCGGTCTCCTGGACGTCCTTGTCCCGATGTTCGAGAAGAAGACCGGCTACCAGGTGAAGACCATCGCCGTGGGTACCGGCCAGGCCATGGCCATGGGGCAGAGGGGCGAGGCCGACGTGTTGTTGGTCCACGCCCCCGAATCCGAGAAGAAGTACGTCGCCGATGGCTACGGG
Source organism: Chloroflexota bacterium (assembly GCA_027356795.1). Lineage (GTDB taxonomy): Bacteria > Chloroflexota > UBA6077 > UBA6077 > UBA6077 > JAJYNT01. Next base: position 3,675 of record DAHVXI010000022.1, read on the forward strand.
GTCAACCGGCAGTTGGTGATGCACAACGACTTCGTCCTGGTGGGTCCTCCGGACGACCCTGCCAAGGTCAAGGGCACCAAGACGTCCAAGGAGGCGCTGCAGAAGCTGGCCGCCGCCAAGGCGCTCTTCGTCAGCCGGGGTGACAACTCGGGAACCGATCAGTTGGAGAAGAAGCTGTGGAAGGTGCTGGGCACCGATCCCAAGGGCCAGCAGTGGTACCAGGAGACCGGCCAGGGGATGGGGGCGACCCTGAACGTGGCCGCGGAGAAGAAGGGGTACACCATAACCGATAGGGCGACCTACCTGGCACTCAAGAAGACCCTGGGGCTGGACATCCTGGTGGAAGGCGACGTGTCGCTGTTGAACATCTACCACGTGATGGAGGTCAACCCCGCCAAGTTCCCCAAGGTGAACGTCGATGGCGCCAAGGCCTTCGCTCAGTTCATGGTGTCCAAGGATACTCAGGAGACCATCGGCAAGTTCGGGGTGGACAAGTTCGGCCAGCCCCTCTTCTTCGCCGACGCCGGCAAACCGGAGCCGTAGGAGGCGGGGGAACTCCCCTCTCCCCCTGGGAGAGAACTACTTCCCTCTCCCCCTGGGAGAGGGTCAGGGTGAGGGCTGTTTGGTTGGCAACGTCTCAGCCCTCACCCGCCCTTCGGGCGGCCTCTCCCAGAGGGAGAGGCGACACGTTGTGTCGGGCAGCTTCCCAGGGGGAGAGGTGCTGCGTAGCTCGCCACGTCCCCGAAGCTAGGCAGCAGGAGAGGCGCGGGATATGGATCTGATCTGGGATGGGACAGGCAAGGCCTTCTGGCTGCTGGTGACCGGGGATCCCGAGGTGACCCGGGTCACCCTGTTATCGATCCAGGTGTCGGGCGCAGCTACCCTGATCAGCCTCATGCTGGGGATCCCCCTGGGAACGGCCCTGGCCCTAAGCCGCTTCCCAGGGCGGCAGTTGGTGGTGAGCCTGGTGAACAGCGGAATGGGAATGCCGCCTGTGGTGGTCGGCCTCTTCGTCACCATCCTGCTGTGGCGGAACGGTCCCCTCGGGCTTCTCCACCTGCTCTTCACGCCCGCGGCCATGGTGATCGCGCAGACGGTGATCGCCGCCCCGATGGTTGCCGGCGTGACCCTGGCGGCCATGGGTTCCCTGAACCCGAAGCTGCGGCTGCAGATCCTGGCGCTGGGGGCGACCCGATGGCAGATGCTGGGGCTGCTGATGAGGGAGGCGAGGCTGCCGCTGTTGGCGGCGGTCATGGCGGGCTTTGGGGCGGTCATCTCCGAGGTGGGGGCCTCTATGATGGTGGGAGGCAACGTCCTGGGCCAGACCCGGGTGCTGACCACGGCGACGGTGATGGAGTCTTCCAGGGGGAACTTCGACGTGGCGATAGCCCTGGGCCTGATCCTGCTGCTGCTGGTGTACGCCGTCAACCTGGTGCTGACCTATGCCCAGCAGCGGCAGCGGCCCCTCTAACGAGGCCGGCCATAGCCCCTGTAGTAACGACTTCAGTCGTTCGTAGCTCGTGGCAAGAGGTACCAACGACTGAAGCCGTTACTACGAGAGCTTCTTTTCTGAGAGTCGAGCGGCGGGGGACAAGCCCCCGCCCTACATTTCCTCTGGCCTGTTGCCAGGCGATTAGTCGCCCTCTTCGAGGACGTTCACCCGGCCCCTGAGGCTCCCGTCCGCCTGCCGCAGCGGGAGGCTGAGCAGACGGATCGAGCGGCGGGAGTCGGCCGTCCCCCGGGCCACCAGCTCAGCCACCACCGTAGCCTCCGGGTTGGCGCAGAGCTGCTCGATCGCCCGATCCAGCTCGTCACCCTCCACCAGCCCCTTCTTCACGTGGGCGGCCCACTCCTTCAGGGGTACCCCGCCTCGCTTGGGACCCACCCCCAGCAGCCAGAAGGTAGCCGGGTTGGCGAAGCTGATGTTGAGATCGCCATCCAGGAGACTGATGCCGTGGTTGTTGATCTGGTTTATGGCCGCCTCCAGGGAGAGCCTGTTCTCCACGGCCTCCTCATAGAGGCGCGCGTTCCGGATCGCCAGCGTCGCCTGGCGGGCAAAGGCCTCGGCCATGGAGATGTCTGAGGGATCGAAGCGCCGCCTCTCCAGGTAGCAGGTCACCAGGGCTCCCATCACCTCGCGATCCAGAAGCAGGGGTACCGCCAGGGCCACCCGGTAGTCGATGGGCTTAGGCTCGCCCAGCGGCTCTGTCGATGGGATGGGGAGCGGGCTCTGCACCACGGCGGGCCTACCCGTCTCGAGCGCCTGCTGGATGGCGTTGGCGGGGGGACCCTCCTCCAGTTGGAGGGTGCTTCCGTGGAGCCGGCCTCGCTCCCCTCCCCGGACCTTACCTTTAGGGCTGGAGCTCTCGGGGGCCGGCCGGTCCACCAGGAAGATGGCGCTGAACTCGGCCGCCAGCAGCTTGGAGGCGTGGTCGACGATGGAGTCGAGCACCAGGTCCAGATCCAGGTTGCTCCCTATGTTGGTGCCCACCTCCCGAAGTCTGTCGGCCCTGGCCAATTGCTCCTGCAGCTGGTCGATCAGCCAGCTGCGCTCTACTGCCATGGCTGCCTGGGCGGCTATGGCGCTCAGCATGTCCTTCTCTCGTGCCGAGAAGCGGTGAGGGCCTGCGTAGCCGATCTCCATGGTCCCCACCACGCGGGTCTTGCCTCTCAGGGGGATGGCGCAGATGCCGCCCATGCGAGGCTGTCCCAGATCCTGGGGCTGGCCCTCTCGCCGCAGCAACAGGTTGGAGCAGAGGACGATGTTCCCCTTCTGGATCGCCTTCCGGCCGTAGATCCGGGCGATCCCCTCCCAGGCGTACTGGAGGGCATCCGTCGGGGTGTGGCGGGCGACGCAAACCAGGTCCTCTTCACCGTCGGCCAGGTGGAGGAAGGACACGTGGGACTTGCAGATCTCTGCCCCCAGCCGGCACACCGAATCCAGGGCCTCGGAGAGCGGGCGTTCCGAGGAGAGAAGGGTGGAGATCCCCATCAGCGTGGAGAGCTCGGTTACCCTATCCGAGAGATCCTTGACGTGGCCGAGGCTATCCTCCAGCCATCGGGTTTCCGAGTCCTCCGGGCCCGCCCCGGCAGGTAGCTGATTCGTCGAACGGTGGCTTCTCTGCAACGAGTGCCTCCATTGTTCGCTGTAGTACTGGTAGCTTCTGGTACCCGTCACTTGGCGCGGCGGGGTAGTTGTCGCACCCGATCGTTCAGGACCTCTCGGATCCTGGTCAACAGATCCTCCTGCTCGACAGGCTTCAACATGAAACCGTCGGCGCCGGCCTCCAGGCATCGATCGCGAGCCATCACCACGCTGAAGAAGAAGAGCTGGGTAGCCGCGGTGGAGGGATCATCCTTGAGCTGCCGGCAGAGGGAGAGACCGTCTCCTCCAGGCAGCACGGTGTCCAGCACGGCGAGAGCGGGGCGCTTCGTCCGAACCGCTTTCAGGGCAGCTTCGGCGTCGTGGGCGACCAGCACCTCCCTTCCCTCCGCCCGGAGGAGTTGCACCAGCTCGGAGACAAAGGGGTCTCTCGCTGCTGCAGCGATCAACACGGCACGCGGGGCCATGGCGCTCTCCTCTTAAAGCTATCTCCTATGTAGTTAGAGAAACTGGGCTTGGCAGAGGGCAAGCCAGGCCCATGCCCGGCTAGCCGCCGGGAATATCGACAAGCCGCAGACCATGCGGAGTATACAGCAATAGTTCCAGAAAGAAAACAGAATCCCGACTCGAAGAGGTGATTTAGGGCGGGGACTAGTGATTGGAATGGGCCTTATCTACAAACACATGGTAGCTGACAAAAGCCATTAACTACAAGCACATGGTGGTTGCCTAGAGGTCGATATCCAGGGTGGTATCGTGTTCCGCCATACCCCGCTCCAGCCCGGCGGGACTCGCGCTGCCACGGATCAGGATGCTCTTGACCCGTTCGCCTCGCGCCAGCTCCACCACGCCCCAATCCTTGGTGACCACGGCCACCATGGCCCCTGGGTTTCGATTCTGCTCCACCTTGGCTCTGAGGACCAACTGCCTGTCGGTGCTGATGGTGTCGACGGGGGTGCCGGGGAGTAGGCGGATGGCGGTGCCGGAGCGCCCCAGGGGGACTCCCACGGCGCTGCCCGGTCGCCGGGACAGCGGTTCCAGGGTGGTGAGGGCCTGCAGGGCCGGGCCCGTTTGGCCCCGGTCACGGGCTCTGGAAAGGCCGCGGAGCTCTCGCATCACCTCGGGGATCACCACGATGGTAACCTGCCGGCCGGGAAGCCGGTAGTCCTCCGTCCTGGGGCAGTCCAGCAGGATGTTGGTGTCGAGGAAGAGAATGGCCGGACGCAATATGGTGAGCCTCCTTCAGCAGGAGTATAGCATGCGGCTTCACGCTGCCAGCCTCTCCCGATCCCGCTCCTCAGCCTCAGCTACCGCGATCGCCGGTGGCTGCGCGGGATCTTCATCGTCTCGCTGCCCGAAGGGCAGGGAGCGGATCCTCCTGAGGGCTATCTCCACCGGCAGCAGCAGGAGGGATACGGCCAGCAGGTAAGGCCACAGCGGCTCCCACCCGGGTGAGGAGGGCATGCCTGCCCTGCTGAAGGCGTCGGCGGGGTTGTGGGTGGCGTTCCCGCCGGTCATGGCCGCCACCTCCTTCAGCAGGGCGTCGTTGCTGCCCAGGCCTCGGAACTCCGGGGCAGGGGCCACCGCGTAGCCGCCCGTCTCCGCGGCAAGGTTCCTTCCATCCTTGCTCTGGTGAACCTCGACCCGGTAAACGCCGGCGTTGAGAGCCGCGATCGTGGCCTGGTAGCGACCGGGAGCCGTCTGCCGAAGCAGCACGGTTTGCTGCAGGCCGTCGGGGCCCTGAATGGTGGCTTGAGTGTCGGCGAGGTCGACGAACTGGCCGTTCTGGTCCACGCTGTTGGCGGTAATGGTCGCCTGCCCGCCGTCGACCCGGGCCGTCACCTGGAGGGCGTGGTCGATGGGGGGCGCCATGGTCCAGCGCACCGCCTGGTCGAACACCCGGCTGAAGGTCGGCTGCGAGACCCACTGGGCCGACCATAGCCCCTGGGCGTCGGAGGTCCACGCGACCACCCTGCCGAGACCGTACTGCCACTGGGAGAGCAGGGGATCTCCCTGGCTCGACTTGAGGATCACCGCGGCCGCATCCTTCGGCTTCGTCGCCACGTAACCGCTGAGAGGCGGCATGTCGTTCCTGCTCATCCCCCGCAGCACCGGGCTCGGCACCACGAACTGGGGGTTCACCTGGCCGTTCACCTCCGCCACCTTGGTCGCCGCGGCGACCTCCCGGTAGACGATCTTCGGTATGTCGTTGAACCGCTCGGTGAAGTAATACCTGCCCTTGCCCAGGCCGGCCATCTCCGACAGCCACCCCTGGTCGGCGTCGCTGCCGATCCCTATGGTGGACATGGTGATCTTGGCGTCGTTCATCTTCTGGATCAGCTCCTTGTAGGGCCCCTTCCAGGATTGGCCGTCGGTCAACAGGGTGATGTGCTTGGTGGTGGCCTTCATGCCCAGCGTGGTGTTGTAGGCCATCTGGAGGGCCGTGTAGATGTCGGTTCCCCCACTGGCCTGAAGAGCCGAAAGCTGGCCGCGCATGCTATCCAGGTTGTTGCCCACCTTCTGGGGAGACACGATGAAGGTGGGATCGGTGTCGAAGGCGATGATGGCGATCTGGTCGTTGGGCTTCAGAACCGAGGTTGCCTGGATGGCAGCTTCTCGGGCCATGGCGATCTTCGTGACGCCGCCGCTTTCGTCGTCCATGCTGCCGGACTTGTCGACCACCAGGACCAGCGCCATGTCCCCCCGATCCCGGGAGAGGGGCGCCTCCGAGGAGACGGGCAGGATGTCCTCCAGGGAGTCCCCGACGTAATCCCCCAGGCCGTAGCTGGACCTGCCTCCCACCACCAGCAACCCCCGCCCCTGGTCCCTGACGTAGGACTGCAGCGTCTTCATCTGGTCGAGGGAGAGGCTGGGGCCCGACACGTCGTCCAGGACCACGGCGTCGTATCCCGTCAGCAAGGGCATTTGGATGGGGAACTGCCCTGGGGCGACCTGCGTCAGCTGCAGCCCCGACCGCTCCAGCTCCTGGCGCAGGGCGTTGTTGGTGTTCTCCGGGTGGCCCTCCACCAGCAGCACGCTGCCCTTTGGCTTCACCAGCACGGTGCCGGCCGCCCGATTGTTCTCCTCCACCGTGTCGCCCGGAGCCGATAGCAGCGTGTCCACCGAATGAAAGCCCAGGGGCAACGCCTTCTGAGGCATGGTGACCAGATTCGCGCCCCTGCCCAACTGCACGGTCCAGTTCCCGCTTTCCTGCCCGTCCACCAGCACCCGCAGCTGGGCCGCTCCATCGTGGTTGCTGCCGATCACGGCGCTGACGTCGAAGCTGTCGCCCTCCCGAATGTAAGAGGGCACCTCCATCGACTCGATCAGCACCTCGGGGCGGTCCTCCATGGAGGGCCAGGAAACCACCTCCAGCCTGGTCCCGGCCGGCAGCGACCGCACCGTGTCCTCCACCTTTCCCGAGGTGTCCCAGCCGTCGGACAGCAGCACGATCTTGCGCAGCCCCGAGGCGGGAAGGGTGCCGGAGGCCGCCTGAAGCGCCGCGGAAAGGTTGGTGCCCTCCCCCAGATCCCCGGTGGGGGAGAGCTGGTACTGTTTATCGCCGCCCAGGGGCTTGGTTACCTGGGGCTCGCCGGCGAAGGTGATGACGGCCGCGCGATCGCTGGACCTCATCTGGCTGATGGCCTGGCGAACCCAATCCTCCTCCTGGGCCCTGGTCGAGGGGGAGACACTGCCGGAGGCGTCCACCACGAAAGCCACCGACATAGTGGCGTCCTTGAGCGGCATGCTGAGGCCCGACAGGGCGAGGATGATGGCGGCCACGGAGCCCAGCCTGACCCCCAGTACCGCCCTCCTCCGCCAGGGAGACATAAGGGATAGCCGCCCCCGTCCCAGCAGGTAGAAGGCGGGCAGGAGCACTAGAAGGAAGAGCGGGGTGGGGTTCTCCATGGCGAAGGGCATGACGGATTAACCTCGTCTAGTGAAGTAGACCCATTCAGCCGATAGCAGCCCCAGCAGCGCCACGGCGAAGTAGGGCCACAGCTGCGGTCCCGGCACCGGGGTCGTCGATCCCCTGGCCAGGCCACCCTGCTGGAAGGTGATCTGCCTGGGTGCAACGTCGGATAGGGTCTCGCTGTTGATGTTGACGTTGAAGCTGCTGGAGACCTCTCCCAGTTTGGGCCCCTTCCAGGTGACGGTGTATCGGCCTACCTGCTGCGTTTCCCCGAAGCCCTGGGATCCCTCCCTTAGCGAGAGATCCCTGTGGGTGCCATCGGGCAGCTGGATGGTAGCCTGGGTGGCGTCGGCCATGGGGCGGATCAGGACGGCGTCCCCGGAATGCGTACTCCGGGGCAGGGCCATGGGGTCCAGCTCCGACATGGCGTTGGAGAGCAGCAGCGGGAAGGCCTGCATCCTCGGCAGGTCGTAGAGGGACCAGTCGAAATCGAACAGGACGACCCTGCGGCCGGCTCGATCCCCCTCCAGGATCAGCGGTCCTGTTGCGCCCTCCACCACCGACCTGGCCCACTCGGGGATTTCCAGTCGAACGGTTTGCCCAAGCCGCAGGCTCTGGAGGTCCACGGAGTCGATGAGGGGGTCTCCTCGCCTGCTCCTCAGAACCTGGGCCTCGGAGCCGGCCGGCGAAGTCACCAGACCCGGGGCGCCGGCGGGCGGGTTCATGATGAGCAGGTCGGCATCGGGCAGGGCCTTGGGCACGAAGTTGTCCAGGACCACCACGTCGGCTCCCGCCGCGTCGGAGTAATCCTCCGGCTTCACCGTGGACACCTTCAGACCCGGCAGAGATTGCAGCACCTTCTGGATGGGGCCGGCGTTGCCGGACACCACCAGCACCTTGCGGGGCTGCGGGGTATCGACCCGGACCTCCGCCCGGTTGTCCGCGGCGAAGACGTCGTGGGTATCCAGCGCGAGGGCGAAGGACTTGGTCCCCGGTGGCAGGGCGAAGGAGAGCTCGGAGCTGCTGGCCGGCGCCAACTCCAGATCCCTGGCGTCCAGCAGCAGACCGTCTGCCGTCGCCGTTGCCTCCAGCTGGGCCGGGTGATCCGCGTAGTTGGCTACTCGGGCGAAGGCGCCCCAGCGGCCGGACCCGTCCAGCTCGGGTCTCACCTCCAGGTCGGTTATCCCCTGGTTGTCTCCGCTGGCGCCGATGGGGCTGAAGCTCACCGGCACGCCGAGGCTGGGGACCGCGAAGGAGGGGCCGAAGCTGCCGTCGGACAGGAGCAGCACCTCCCCCTGGCCGCCGGTGTTGCGAATCCGCGATTCGGCCAGCTTCAGGGCGTCGGCGACATCGGCCGGGGCCGTGCCGGCCTTGAGGTGATCCAGGGCGGCCAGGACCTCGGTCTTGTCGTTCCCGGAGGCCGCCAGAACGGGGCTCGGTCCCATCGCTACCAGGCTCACCTGGTCGCCCGGTTTCATCTGCCGTATCGCCTGGCGTGCCCGCTGCACGGCGACCGCGAAGCGGGAAGGAGCGACGTCGGTGGCCTGCATGCCGGCCGAGACGTCCACCAACACCACCAGGTGGGTCCGGTTCTCGGCCGGGAGGGCCGGTTTCAGCAGCGCCACGGTGCCGAGGGCGACGGCGATCAGCTGCAGCAGCATCAGCAGGCTCAAAGGAGGAAGCCGCAGCTTCTGCCTGGATTCCAGGTCGCGGCGGATGCTTCTCCACAGCATGGTGCTGGAGACCCGACGGCGACGGTAGCGGGACCGCACCATGTAGAGCAGCACGATGGCCGGAATGATCAGCAGGAACCACAGCGCGGACAAGTCCGTGATGAGCAGGCGGTGCGCCATCAGCTATCAGCAAGCTCCCATGGGACGTGCGGGCAATGGCGACAACAGTGTAGGGAGGGGCCCTGTGCCCCTCCGCCCGCGTGGCGATGGTCGGGCCGGCGGCAGGGCAGAGCGCCCTGCCCTACGTCTATGGACGGCTGACGGCTCACTTCAGCACCTTCTCCCGCCGCAGGCGGTCCAGCAGCAGCAGCTCGATCGATTGAGTGGTCTCGACCCGCACGTAGGTGATGCCCCGGCGGGAGCAGGAGGCCTCGACCTCCTCCAGCCACTCCCGTAGCCATCGGCGGTACCGCCGCAGGGTTCCCCAGTCGATGCTCACCTGGACCGTGTCCCCCGTCTCCGTGTCCAGCAGCTCCAGGTCACCCTCCAGGGTCGGGTTCAGCTCCTCCGGGCTGAGCAGGTGGATCACCACCGGACGGAGGGCCGCCCGTGAGAGCCGCTCGAGGCCGGACTGGTAGCCCTGGGGCGACAGCAGATCCGATATCATGACGGCCACGCCCCGGTGATTGCCCAGGTTGGTGTAGCTGCCCAGGGCGGCATCTATGTCGGTGGTGCCGCCGGCCTCCAGGGAGTTGATCGCCCTTACCATCGCTGCAGCCGAGGCCGTGCTCTCGCGGCGGGACCAACGAACGCATTCTCGACCGTTGAGGATGAGCAGGTTGGCCGCGTCCATGTGGGCCAGGGCCACGTAGGCAAGTCCGGCAGCCAGCCGGCGCGCATAGCTGAACTTGTTCGGGTGGCCCCACGCCATGGACCCACTGGTATCAAGGAGAAGGTGCAGGGTGAGCCGTTCGGGGGCGTCGGCCAGCTTCACCAGCAGCTGGCCAAGGCGCAGGTAGGCGTTCCAATCCACCCGCCGCAGGTCGTCGCCCGGGGTGTAGCTGCGGTAGTCGGCGAACTCCAGGGCGTTGGCCCTTCGAGGGCTCGCATGCTCCCCCGTGAGACCGCTGGTGAGCTTGCGCTGGGAGACCAGGCTCACGCTGCGGAGCCGGCTGAGGAAGCTGTCATCCACCACCTCCCGGTTCGACGACCGCGAAAAGCCGGCCGGACCCAGCGGAAGCTGCACTCGCCCCCGCCGCCTGAAGAGCCGATCGAAGAACATCTACTTCTTCTCTTCCGGGATCTTCTCGATCAACTCGTCGATGATGTCGTCCGCCGCCACTGCCGCCAGTTCGGCGTCCAGGTTGGTGATGATCCGGTGCCTCATCGCCGGCTTTGCCACCTGGCGGATGTCCTCGTAGGCCACGTTGTAGCGGCCATCCAGCAGCGCCGCCGTCTTCGCTGCCAGCACCAGGGTTTGTGCCGCTCGAGGGCTGGCCCCATAGCGGAGGTACTTCTGCACCATGGGCGGGGCGGTGGGCTGATCGGAATGGGTCGCCATGGTCAGCCGCACGGCGTACTCCATGACGTAGCTGGCGATGGGCACCTCCCTCACCACCGTCTGGGCTCGGACGAGCCAGGCGGCATCGGCCACCCGCTCCGGGTGGGGCGACTCCAGACTGGTGGTGCGTTGAAGGATCTCCACCATCTCTTCCTGGGAGGGGTAATCCACCCGCAGCTTGAAGAAGAAGCGGTCGAGTTGGGCCTCCGGCAGGGGGTAGGTGCCTTCCATCTCGATGGGGTTCTGGGTAGCCAGGACGAAGAAGGGTTCGGGCAGCTTGAAGGTGCTGTTCCCCACGCTGACGTTCCGCTCCTGCATGGCCTCCAATAGCGCGCTTTGGGTCTTGGGGGTGGCCCGGTTGATCTCATCGGCCAGCACCAGGTTGGAGAAAACGGGCCCGGGCCTGAAGGACAGCCTCCGCTGCCCCTCCTCGTCGTCCACCAGGATGTTGGTGCCCACGATGTCGCCCGGCATCAGGTCCGGCGTGAACTGGATCCTGCTGTGCTGGAGGTCGAGAGCCGCGGCCAGGGTGCGCACCAGCATGGTCTTGCCCAGCCCCGGCACCCCCTCCAGAAGGGCGTGGCCGCCGCACAGCAGGCACAGCATCACGCCCCGCAAGGTCTTCTCCTGGCCGACTATGACCCGGCTCACCTCGCCCTCGATCTTTCGAGCGGTGGCCGTCAACTGATCAACCGATGGATTGGTGTCGATCATCACTCCCCCGAACCGTCGCTAAAGTAGTCGCGTACCGTCGGCCTGCGGTCGCCCGGCACGAACACGTTCTCGGCCGGCACGCTGAGCGGTCCGTTGGCGCCACCCCCTACCGTGGAGGGAGCGGAGTTGCCCGTCCCCTGCCTCAGCACCGAAGGAGGTTCCGAATTGCCGCCCGGTTCCCCTGGGAATTGGCCGGCGACCTGCCCCTGCAGCTCCAGAGGCTTGCCATCCGGGCCCAGCCGCGGGTTCTGGCTCCCCAAAGGTGGGCCACCCCGGCTATTCCCCGGCGCGCCGCTACCCGGCTGCCTCCCCCCCACGTTGCCGCTTCCGGCCTGGGGAGGTCCGAGCTCCGAACCCTGTTGCCCGCCTTGATTCCCCTGTTGCTGGGCCTGCTGAAGGCCGGCCTGGCGCTGGCCGGCCTCTTGAGACCCCTGGGCCACGGGAGGGGTAAGGGCGTTCTGGTTGTTCTGCGAGCCGGCCTGGCCGAACTGCTGGTTCAGTTGCTGGAGCCGCTGCCAGGTTTGGGCTAGTTCGCCCTGTGACACCCTCTGGTTGGCGGCGTCCTGCACGGACTGCGCCAGCTTGTCCGTCGAATCCACTACCGAGGAGTAATCCCCCTGGCGAAGCTGGTCGGCTGCGTCCCTCTCGCTCTTGGACAGATCCTTGGCATCCCGGCTTTCGTTGGCTGCGCGATTGAGGGCGTCGGCCAGCTCTTGCTTGGCCGACGCCGAAAGCTGGTCGCTTTGCTGTCCCATCTGGCGGAGTTGCTGGGCAGCCTGGCTGTATTCCCCCTGCCGAAGGGTCTGAGCGGCTTCCCTGCCCGCGGCCGTTCCCTGGAGCTCCTTTGCCAGGTTGTCCAGCGCCTCCTGGCGGATCCGCGACTCGTTGGCTATCCGGTTCAGCTCGGCGTTGGCCTGAGCCAGGGCGGCCGAGGTTGCCGCGGAGGAGACGCCGCCCTGCTGTGCCTGTTTCTGGATCTGATCCAGCATCCGGTTTACCTGGTCCACGGCCGGGGACTTGGGCTTGGGCCGATCGGCCTCCCGTGGATTGCTGAAAGGATCCTGATCCAAGGCTTTGGCCGCCCCCCTGGACAGAGAGGGCAGGTGGATGGCCGATATGGGGTTGGGCAGGGTTATCCCCAGGGCGACCAGGATCATCACCCCAGCGGCGGCGCCGGCCAGGGCCAAGGCCAGGGCCGACTCCCTCCTGGGCAGTAGGGGGAAAGCCTTGGAGACCTCCAACTCCTCCGCCACGCCCGACGCCCTGCTGATCTGCATGGATACCAGGTAGCCCTCTCTCCCCCTGGAGAGCAGCTCCTCCGCCGTTCCCAACTGCTGGCGGAGCCCTAGGCGAAGATCCACGACCCGAGCGGCCTGGGAGGCGGAGGGTCGTATGGCGAGGGCGGCTCCCAGGCCGGCCAGGGGCATGAGGCCGCCGGCGATCCAGAACCAGTTCCGTACCGGTTCCGGCGCCTGCCACGCCGTCAGCAGGGCCCCGGTGAACGCCAGGCCGAGAGCCACGCAGAGGCTTCGGGCCAAGGCGAGCAGGCCCTTCTGCCACCACAGCCGCCGGCGCGCCGACTGCAGGCTCCGGTGGAGTGGTTGGAGGTCGGTTTCCATCGTTCGGGCGCTCATAGGCGACCCTCGCTCTGGATTGCCGGCTGTCGGAAGCTCATTTCCTCGGCCTTCGTTCTGCGTGTACTGAGTTCCGGCCCCTGCCGGCTGCCCTTCTCTTTGTGGCCCATGGCTCTGGCGGCTCGGCCATCGGGCCGGCGGCGACTGCTTAGGAAAGCAAGTAGGGTGCCATCGGACGGTGCATGGGCGGACCGAAGAAGGGGTACAATGCCGAGTGCTGGGTGCTGGGTGCTGAGGCGTGGGCGAGCCTCTTCAGGCCGCACGCGCCCTGATATGTAGGGAGGGGCCCTGTGCCCCTCGCCGCGCGAGCCATTGCTGGGACGGGCGGCAGGGCAGAGCGCCCTGCCCTACATCTCCTAATCAATGTGCCGTACTAGGCGTCTCGAGGGAGCCGGGATAAAGCACTTTGGGGGATGGGTATGCTGGATGTGGCTCTCCTGGGAACCGGGGGGATGACGCCCCTGCCGAAGAGGTGGCTGGCGAGCCTGCTGGTGCGCTTCCAGGGAAAGCTACTGCTGATAGACTGCGGCGAGGGGACCCAGATCGCGCTGAAGCGGCTGGGCTGGGGTTTCAAGGAGATCTCGGCCATCCTCCTTACCCACCTGCACGCCGACCACGTAGCCGGGCTGCCCGGCATGCTGCTGACCATCGGCAACTCCGGACGGAGGGAAGCCCTGCTGCTGTACGGCCCGCCGGACCTGTGGAGGGTGGTGGAGGGGGTGAGAGCCATCGCCCCCCAGCTTCCCTTTCCGTTGGAGTGGCAGGAGCTGGCGGGTGGGGGGGAGATGGATCTCCACGGCATCGAGGTCTCCTCCCTGGCGGTGGAACACGGCGTTCCCTGTCTGGCTTACTCCCTGTACCTGCCTCGGGGCCGGCGATTCGATGCTGGGAAGGCCACGGCCCTGGCTCTTCCGATGCCCCTCTGGAGCCGGCTCCAGGCCGGGGAGACGGTGGAATGGGGAGGGCGGAAGGTGGAACCAGAGCAGGTGCTGGGGGGGGAGAGAAGGGGGATCAAGCTCTCCTACGCCACCGATACCCGCCCCACCCGGGAGCTGCCCTCCTTCGTCCAGGGGTCGGACCTCCTGGTCTGTGAGGGGATGTACGGCTCCCCCGAGGATCTGCCCAAAGCGGTGGGGAACCAGCACATGCTGTTCTCAGAGGCGGCGGAGATCGCCCGGCAGGGGCACGTTCGTGAACTGTGGCTCACCCACTACAGCCCCTCCCTCTCCGATCCTGCCGAGTGGCTGGAGGAGGCGACGCGCATCTTCCCCAACACCCGCGCCGGCCACGACCTGATGACGGCCACGCTGCGCTTCCCCCCGGACTGAGCTGTGAGGGTTGACGGGACTTTAACCGGGCGGCTGGCCCGTGTTATGCTCGAATCGATCAACAACGAACAGGTGCGGCCGGCGGTTCCGCGGCCGAAGGGCGGGCGCGGGACCGTCGAAGCTGGGTGGGAAACGACAGGAGGGCCATAGACCGTTGGCCAGGAAGAGCCGGCAGCACGGCGGCGAGGGCGGGCCTTCTTCACTCTCCACTCACAGCCATGGCCGACCGACGCGGGTCGCGCTGAAGGGATCTCGGGGCGACGGCAGGGTGGTGCTGGTGCCTCCGCGGCGCTGGCCCCTGCTGGTGGCCCTGGCTTCAGGATTCGGTGTGGCGCTCGGGGTGGTAACGATCGCACTCAGCCTGGTTTCCGTGAGGGCCCCCGTCGCTCCGGCTCGCCCCGTTGCCGCAGTCGGGGGCGCCCCCGCCACCCAGGGTGCGAACCAGCACTCGATTGGGAGCCCCAACGCCCCGGTGGTGGTCACCGAGTGGTCCGACTTCCAGTGCCCTGCCTGCCGCATCTACGCCCTCGGCCGGGACCCCCTTCTCGAGCAGCAGTATGCCGGCACCGGCCAGGTGCGCTTCGTCTACCGAAACTACGCCTTCCTGGGTTTCGAGTCGATCCTGGCCGCTGAAGCCGCCGAGACCGCTGCCGACCAGGGGAAGTACTGGGAGTACCGCAACCTGCTGTGGCAACGCCAGCGCGGGGAGAACCTGGGCACCTTCAAGCTGGAGAATCTGAAGGGCTTCGCCGCCGAGCTGGGGCTGGACCAGGCGAAATTCAACGCTGCCATGGACGGAGGGCTGCACCGGGCGGAGGTGCTGGCTGAGACTCAGGAGGGGCAGAAGCTGGGCGTCAATGCCACCCCCACCCTGTTCGTCAACGGGAGGAAGATGGTGGGGGTCCCCACCGTGGAGGCGATGAAGGCGGCCATCGAGGAGGAGCTGGCGAAGAAGCGATGAAGGCGGTGAGAAGGGACTGGATCGTACCGACGTTGGCCCTGCTGGGGCTGGCAGATGCCCTCTACCTGGCGGTGCTCCACTGGCAGGGGGAGGTGCCGCCCTGCCACGGCTACGCCGGCTGCGCCCAGGTCAACACCAGCCCCTACGCGGAGATCTTCGGTGTGCCGGTGGCTGCCCTGGGGGCGGCGCTGTACGCGACGGTGCTGGGGATCGCGGTATGGCGGCCGCAGACCCGAGGGGTGGCTTTCGCCCAGACCACCCTTCTTCTCTACAGCCTGATCCTGGCCGGTGCGCTCTTCATGGCCTACCTCACAGCCATAGAAGCCTTCGTGCTGCAGGCCTACTGCTACTGGTGCCTCGGTTTGGCCACCATCAACCTTCTGCTACTGGTTCTGGTCAGCCGGGAGCTGTGGCTGATCGGCGGCCGGCCTGCCCGCTATCAGGTTGGGCGCGCCTAGCCCACCTGCCCCCTGCCGGCACCGCAAGCCCGTCGTGTTCGCCGTGAAGCGGGCCCTCTCGACTGCCGGCCCCCGAGCCGGTATCATGCGCCAGACCGTTCCCGAAGGAGTCTCCCACTGGAAAACCGCGCCCGCATCGCCAAGGCCGCCGGCATCATCATGCTGGGCAACATCCTCAGCCGCCTGCTGGGGTTGGTGAGGGTGCAGGTGATCACGGCCCTCTTCGGCGCCAAGATCGCCACCGACGTCTTCGTCGTCGCCTCCACGGTCCCCACCATGGTGTACGACCTGCTGATCAGCGGGGCCATCAGCGCCGCCCTGATCCCGGTCTTCACCGGCTACGCCGACGGCGAGGACAGGGAGGATCTGTCCCGCATCGTGAGCGCCGTGCTGAGCATGGCCGCGGCGGCCCTCGCCCTGGTGGTTGCCTGTCTGGTGGTCGCGGCTCCCTGGCTGGTGGAGATCCTGGGGGCGGGGTTCGACGAGGAGGCCCGGGCCCTCACCACCTACCTGGTCAGGCTGATGCTGCCCTCGGTTCTCTTTATGGGGATGGCGGGAGTTCTGGCGTCCACCCTCTACGCTCGCCAGCGCTTCACCCTTCCGGCCTTCTCGGTGGCCGTGTACAACGTTGGGATCATCCTGGGAGGGATACTGTTCGCCGGCCGGCTCCAGGTTACCAGCCTGGCCGTCGGAGTGCTGCTGGGAGCGCTGCTCCAGCTGGCGATCCAGTGGCCGGGGCTGCGAGGCCTGAGGATCCGTCCGGCCATTGACCTGTCCCACCCCGGGGTCCGAACCATCCTGAAGCTGTACGCCCCGGTGGCCCTGGGGCTGATCGTCTCCAACCTGGGGGTGATCATCGATCGGCACCTGGCCTCCCAGACGGGCGAGGGCAGCATCGCGGCCATGAACGTCGCCACCACCCTGGTCCAGTTCCCCCTGGGATTGGTGGCGACGGCCGCCTCCTTCGCGGTGCTGCCGACGCTGTCCCGGCAGGCACAGGGCGACGGGGAGAAGGAGAGACGGGGCGACGGGGAGAACCCAGAACTCAGGACCCACGACTTGTCCGCCGATCCCCGATCCCCGACCCCTGGCCCCCCAAGCGGGGCATACGCAGCCACGTTGCGCATGGGGATGAAGATGATCCTGCTGCTGATCGTCCCGGCGGTCGTGGGGCTGGCGGTGCTGCGGGCTCCTGTCATCCAGCTGCTGTTCCAGCGGGGGGAGTTCGACCACAGTGCCACGGCCCTGACGGCCCTCGCCTTCCTGGGCTACTCCCCCGGCATCGCCTTCGCGGCGGTGGATCAGCTGCTGATCTTCGCCTTCTACGCCCGCAAGGATACCCGCACGCCGGTGGCGGTGGGGGTTATGGCGATCTTCGTCTACCTGGCCGTGGCCCTGACCTTGATCCGGCCCATAGGGATGCTGGGTCTCGTCCTAGCCAACGCCGCCCAGAACATCTCCCACGCCCTGGTGCTGCTGTGGCTGCTGAATCGGGTCGTTCGAGGGGCCGTGGATCGGGAGTTGGGGGTCTTCTTGCTGAGGGTGGTGGTCGCCGCGCTGGCCATGGGGCTCGCCTGCCAGCTTTTCCTGGCCGTTGCCCAGCCGTTGGCCTCCACAGGGCCTCAGATGGCGTTGCTGGTGGTGGCCGGAACCGGCCTGGGGGCCGCCGTGTACGCCGTCTCCGTGACGTCGCTGCGGGTGCGGGAGGCGCGGGATATCTGGGGTTTGCTGTTGGGCCGCCTCCGGCGCTCTCGATCCCCAAAGGTGGCCTGAAGCCCGGCCCTTCTATCCTGTCTATCCCGCCCACTCTGTTTGTCTCGGTCCGGGGCCTCCCCTTTACACCCCCGGCAGCAGGGTTCGAAGGCCTATCCCAGTGGCCCTCCATGCTCCCGGCAGCTTCCTCAGACCCAGAGTGGTGCCGCCGATCCGGTAGTAGTAGCGAAGAGCGATGGTCTCCTTCAGCAGTCGGGCCCGGTAGCCGTCGAAGACGATGGGGCCGAAAGTGGCTATGGCGTCGGCGCGCCCCAGGGAGATGACGTCGCCCGTAGGCGCCGGCTCGAAATGGCGGTGGCGGCCGTAGCCCAGATCCGCGGCGACGTTGTCGGCCACGACCTCCGCCTGCTGGAGCGCCAGTTGGGCCGATGGGGGGGCGGGGCGGTCTGTGGCCGGCTCGACGACCAGGGAGCTATCCCCTACCAGGTAGACCTCCGGCCTGCCGGCCGATTCCAGGTACTCGTCTACCACCGCTCGTCCCCTGGATCCCACTTCGAGGCCCCACCGGGCCAGCTGCGGCGGAGCCTCTACCCCCCCAACCCAGATCAGGGTCCTGGTGGGTATGGTCTCGCCGGAGCCCAGCTGGACGAGGCCCGGCTCTGCCCTCACCACCGGTGCCCCGATCTTGATCTCCACCCCCTTTGCCGCGAGCTTTTCCCGGGCCATCCGGATGGGCCTGCGACCGAATCCGGCGAGGATGGTGTTGGATGCCTCCACCACCGTCAGCCGCACTTCCAGCATCGGTATCCGGTGCTTCTCCACCAGCTCCGGCAGCCAGTCCGCCAGCTCCCCGGCCATCTCCACGCCGGTGAACCCGCTGCCCCCCACCACGAAGGTCAGCAGCGCCCGACGTTCCTCCGGCGGCGCCGTCTCGGCGAGGGTGAAGGCCCTCCGGACCTGGGCGTGGATCGCCAGCGTTTCGCCGATGGACTTGAGGCCGAAGGAGTTCTGTCTGAGGCCCGGTATGCCGAAGAAGTCGGTCTCGCTCCCCAGGGCCAGCACCAGGTGGTCGTAGGGGATCTGCCTGCCGTCGATGGCGACCGAGCGCTGCTCCAGGTCGGCCCCCGCCACCTCGCCCTGCAGGAAGCCGATTCGCTTGCCTCTCAGCAGCCGTGAGAAGGGGACCGTGGCGTCGCGGGGGGTGATGCTGTTGGCCGCTACCTCGTGGAGCAGGATGATGTGCTGGTGGTAGCCGTAGCGATCCACCAGCAGGATCTCCCAGTCGCTGCGCCGGAGGCGGGGGAGTCGCCTCTCCAGCTCCAGCGCCACGTTCAGGCCGCCGTACCCCCCGCCCAGGATGACGATGCGGTGACTCACAGGCCGATCCATTCACCCCAGCCGCGCCACCGTCTCCTGGATCATTTGGATCATGGGGGTGGGGAACACTCCCAGCCAGAAGATCAGCAGCGTGAGGGCGACGAGGGCCAGAACCCCTGGAGAGGAGAGGGAGCGCCCGGCCGCGGCTGCCTCTTCCGCCGGCCGGTAGAACATGGTGGTGACTACCCGCAGGTAGTAGAAGAGGCCGATGGTGCTGGTTATCACCAGGGTAATGACCAGGACCCAGAGGGCCGGCGCCACCCCGGCGGCCAGCAGGTAGAACTTGCCTATGAAGCCCACCGTCAACGGTATGCCGGCCAGGGAGAGGAGCGACGCCGTGAAGACCATGGCCAGCCAGGGGCGGCGCCAGAAGAGCCCCCGGTAGTCCTCCATGTTCTCGGCCTCCTGGTCCGGACCCGACAGCAGGGTGACGACGCCGAAGGCCGCCAGGGAGGTGACGAAGTAGGCCACCAGGTAGAAGGCTACCGCCGTCGAGCCCAGAGCCCCGCCCGCCAGGAAGGCCACCAGCAGGTAGCCCATGTGGGCGATGGAGGAGTAGGCCAGGATCCGCTTCACGTTGTCCTGCAGGAGGGCCAGCAGGTTGCCGGCGGCCATGGAGGCGAAGGAAACCACGGCGATCATCACGAAGAGGGATCCGTAGCTCCTGATGTC
The DNA here is from genome assembly GCA_027356795.1 of Chloroflexota bacterium. GTDB lineage: Bacteria > Chloroflexota > UBA6077 > UBA6077 > UBA6077 > JAJYNT01. The sequence goes on from DAHVXI010000022.1 coordinate 22,782, forward strand.
CACCACGGTGAAGTAGCGCAGCAGGATGGCGAAGATCCCACCCTTGGAAAGGGTCGAGATGAAGGCGCTGACCGGGGCCGGGGCGCCCTGGTAGACGTCCGGTGCCCACATGTGGAAGGGCACCGCCGAAAGCTTGTAGCCTATGCCGATGAACAGCATCGCCGAGCCCGCCAGCACCAGCAGGTTGTTGGGGTTCCCTCCCGAGGCCTGGGTCGAGGCGATGCGGGGGAACTCCATGGTCCCCAGTTGGGAGTAGATCAGCGCCATCCCGAAGAGCAGGAAGGCGGCCGAGGCAGCCGACAGCACCAGGTACTTGATCCCCGCCTCGATGCTCTCGTCGATGGTGCGGGGGTAGGCGATCAAGCCGTAGAGGGAGACGCTGAGGATCTCCAGCCCCAGGAAGAAGGAGGCGAAGTGGCTGCTGGCTGCCAGCACCGAGGAGCCCAGGGTGGCCAGCAGCAGCAGCAGGTAGTACTCCTCGCGGTTGCCCGGCCGGTCTTTCAGGTAACCGTAGGAGAGTAGCACCACCGCGAAGCCCGCCGCGAAGAGCAGCCCCATGAAGAAGAGGGCGTAGCTGTCGACCAGGATAAGGGGGGTCACCTGCCGCCCCGGCGCGTAGAAGCGCACCGCGAAGAGGGCGGCGAAGGCTGCCGCCAGAGCTATCGCGGCCAGGCCCGCCGTCAGGGTGTGGTGGCGGTGGAAGGCTATCAGCAGCAGGAGGGCGACGATCGTCGCCGCCACCACCAGGAAGGGCAGGATGGCGATCAGGTCGGGAAGGGTCATCGGGTGCCTCCCACCGGAAGATCGCCTGTAGTAACGACTTTAGTCGTTCGTTCCTCAACGTCGGAGACTGCCGAGCTTGCTGCCACCGATCGCGCGCTGGCAAATCCACTGGCCGGCCTTTCGGGCAGCAGGGAGGCGCCTGAAGCAACGACCTCAATCGTTCCAAGCAGCGAGGTACGAACGACTGAAGTCGTTACTACAACACTCTCTTCTTGAGGCACCTCCGCCCGGCCGGCGCCGGCATACCGCTGCAGGTTGTTCAGGCTCTGGCCGAAGGTGTTGAGCACCGGCTGCGGGTAGAGCCCCAACCACACGATGGTCGCCACCATGATCCCCATGGTGACCCCCTCCCGCGTCGACAGGTCGGGCAGGTTCCACGCCGCCTCGTTGGGACCCTGGAAGGTGCGCTGGATGAACCACAGGGCGTAGATCACCGCGGCCACGATGCCGGCCGACGCCGCCACCGCCATGGCGATGTTGGCTCGGAAAGTCCCCACCAGCACCAGAAACTCCCCGACGAAGTTGCCCAGCCCCGGCAGCCCCAGGGCAGCCAGGGCAAACAGCAGGGTCACCCCGCTCATCCGAGGCACGGTGGCCCACAGCCCTCCCAGGCGGGTCATGTCGCGGGTGCCGGTCCGCTCCTGGAGCTGCCCGACCAGGATGAAGAGGGCGCCCGTGGTGATCCCGTGGGCGACCATGGTCAT
>DAHVXI010000042.1:0-33581 GCA_027356795.1 Chloroflexota bacterium
CCAGGGTCAGCATCTGCTGCAGGTATTCCTTCTCCAACCGGACGCTCTCCAGCAGCTCCGGTATCTCCCTGGCAGCGTCCCGCGCCTTGGCGTATTCCCGGAAGTAGCGCTGGGCGTTATCCGAGGGGTTCAGCCTCTGGTCCAGGGCTATGGCGATCTTCTCCCATCGCAGCTCGGTTTGGCCAGGCTGGATCCTGGCCACGTTGGCCAGGATCGCCTGGCCCTTCGCCTTCAGCTCCTCGGCCTTCTCGCCCCGGGTCAGGGCATGGCGAAGGGAGTCCTCCTTCCGCTGCACCCGATCGAGGCGGGCCTGCACCGAGGCTCGCAGCGGACCCCGCAACGCCTCCCCCGGACGGAGCCGCAGCCTCTCCGAGTGGGCTCGCTCCACGGCCTCGCTGATGCTCTCGACTCGCTCCAGCCGAGATTCCGGGAATTGGGTGAGCTGGTAGGGGGCGTAGTGCAGGACGGCACCCTCCTCCACCACGAGGCAGGGCGACCACTCTCGGGTCTCCACGGGGCGCAGCAGCTCCCGAACCGCGTCGGCAATCGCCTGCCAGGAACTCACGCCGGAGGAGGTGGCGGTGGCATCGCCGAGGGCCCGATAGACCACCTCCCGGGCCGAGAGGGGCCCCAGACCGGTCACCGCCTCCTGGAGGAAGCGCCAGAGGGCGGAGCTCGGTCCAGCCTGCTTGGCGGCGGCAGCGAGCTGGCGTGCCAGGATCGGGGACATCGGGTTCAGCTTCTCCGCGGGCGGCGGTGGGCTGTAGGGCAGGTGAGGCAGCACCGGACGCTGGCGGCTGAGGGAGGGGGGGACCCGCTTGAGGGCGTCCAGCACCTTGCCGTCGGGCCCCACCAGGATCACATTGCTGTGCCTCCCCATAGTCTCTATAATTAGGACTGAGGCGGTCGTTGAGCCGTCTTCCTGGCGTTTCTCCACCGCCAGCTCGATCACCCGCTCGAGCGTGGGCTGCCGGATGGAGACGATCCGGCCGTCGCGCACGTACTTGCGCAGCAGCAGCAGGAAGGGCGTCACCTCCTCGGAGAGCCGCCGGAGCGTGCCGCGCACCAGATGGATCCGGGCGGACTGAGGGTCGGCCGACATCAGCAGGCTGAAGTCGCGGTGCAGGGCACGGACGCGAAGGCCGACCTCGAGGGCAGAGAGAGGAACCACCTTCTCTACGTGGCCCCCCAGGAGATTGGCCTCCAGCTCATCCCTGACGGCGTGCATCGTCAGCGCGTCGAAGGTCACGGCCTGCTGTTGCCTCCCATCGGTTGTCAGGCTGAGGGGAGCGAAGCAGCTCAGACCTGGATGAGATCCTTCGCTTCGCTCGGGACGACGATCGCTTCGCTCGGGTCGATAGCTGAAGTATAGCATGCAGAGGAGCGTCCATTGGCCGTAGAGTTGCTCCATATCGGGTTCGGCAGCGTGGTGGCTGCCAACCGGGTGCTGGCCGTTATGGCGCCGGACTCCTCTCCCATTCGCCGAATGGTCCAAGAGGCCAGGGAATCGAACCGGCTGATCGACCTCACCTACGGGCGCCGCACCAAGTCGGTCATCGTGCTGGACAGCGGACACCTGATCCTCGCTCCGATCCATCCGGAGACCATGGCGGGCCGCCTGGACCGCCGGCGGGGTGCGGAAGGGTGAGCGTGACGCCGGGCGTGGTCCCGGGGCTGCTGTTCGTGCTGTCGGGGCCCTCGGGTGTGGGCAAGGACGCCGTGATGGCGAAGCTGCGGGAGCAGCGCTTCTCCCTGCGCTTCGGCGTCACCGCCACCACCCGCAGGCAGCGGCATGGCGAGATCCACGGCAAGGATTACTTCTTCGTGTCCGAGGCCGAGTTCGATCGGATGATCGCCCAGGACGAGCTGCTGGAGTGGGCCTTCGTCCACTGCCACCGGTACGGCGTTCCCCGGAGCTCCGCAAGGCAGTCCATCGACAGCGGCCACGACGTCCTGCTGCGAGTCGACGTGCAGGGAGCGGCCACGATCCGGTCGAAGGTGCCCGGAGCGGTCCTCATCTTCCTGGCTCCCCCTTCAATGGAATCCCTGATTGAGCGGCTGACCCAACGGGGCACCGAGACTCCCGAGGAGCTGGTAACCCGCATCGCCAACGCTTACGAGGAGATGAAGCGTCTACCCGAGTTCGACTACCGGGTGGTTAACCCGGACGGCGGGCTCGAGGAGGCCGTCGAGAAGGTCAAGGCCATAGTGGTGGCCGAGCGATGCCGGGTAAGCCGTCGCCGGGCGGTGGTATGATCTTCGCCCGCGTGGCCGTCCCCGTGCCGGCTCGCGTAGGCACCCTCTTCACATACTCAGTCCCACCGAAGATGCCGGTCGAGCCGGGCAACCTCGTCATGGTGCCCTTCGGCTCCCGAATCCTGCCCGCCATCGTCGTGGAAACCGATAGCGTTCCCCCCAACCTCGCCACTAGGGAGCTGCTCGGTATGGTGGAGGGAGCGCCCTCTCTAAGCCCGGAGCGGGTGGAGGTGGCCTCGTGGATGGCTCGCCACTACCGCGCACCCCTGTTCGATGCCCTTGGGCTCTTCCTGCCGCCCGGCTGGCAGCGTGCACTTCAGGAGCGCCCCGCCGCCGAGGATGCGGCGCCGGCCTGGAGCTTCCAGTGGCCGCAGCCCCCCCTCTCGGCCGAGAGCCTGGTGGCCCTGGCGGCGGGGGCCGAAGCCGCCGCCCCAGCCGTCGCCGGGCTTCGGGCGAAGGTGATGGCCCTCCTGCGGGCCAGGGGTCCTCTGCCGGCCGGGGAGGTGGCCGCCGGGGCTGGCTGCGCCCTCGCGACGGTGCGCCGGATGGTGGGGGAGGGGCTGCTGGTGGCCGACCTCACCCCCTCCCCCGCTCTCCCAGTGGGAGAGGGGGCAGGGGGGGTGAGGTCGCCCGTTTTCCTCAACGAAGTCCAGGCCGCGGCCTTCGCCTCGGTCGCCTCCGCCCTGAATAGCCGTTCCCACCAGGTTTTCCTGCTCCACGGCGTCACCGGCAGCGGCAAGACCCAGGTCTATCTGCGGCTGATCGAGGGCCTATTGAGGATGGGACGGCGGGCCATCGTCCTGGTGAGCGAGATCGCCCAGACCCCCGAGGCGCTGGAGAGATACTCGGAGCGGTTCCCCGGTCGGGTGGCATTGCTGCACAGCGAGCTACCCGATGCCGAGCGGTGCCGCCTATGGAGGGGCATCTCCGAGGGGCGGTTCGACGTGGTGGTGGGACCTCGCTCGGCCCTCTTCGCCCCGGTCTCAGAGTTGGGGCTCGTCGTGCTGGACGAGGAGCACGAGCCCGCCTACAAGCAGGAAGACAGGTCACCCCGCTACCATGCCCGGCAGGCGGCCATCGAGTTGGGTCGCAGGGTGGGTGCCACCGTGGTGCTCGGCAGCGCCACCCCGGAGGTTACCTCTTACCACCTGGCCGAGAAGGGGACCTACCGGCTCCTCTCCCTGCCCGAGCGGTACGCCGGGCCCAGCAGCCGGGGGTGGTCGACCGGGATGCTGCCCCGGGTGGAGGTCGTCGACCTCCGGGATGAGCTGAAGGCGGGAAACAGCAGCGTCCTCAGCCGCGCCCTCCAGACGGGGCTCGAGCGAACGCTGGCCGCCGGCCAGCAGGCGATCCTCTTCCTGAATCGGCGGGGGGCCTCCACCTGCGTCCTCTGCCGTGACTGCGGCCACGTCCTGAAGTGCCGCCGGTGCGACGTCCCCCTGGTCTACCACCGGGATACCGAGGAGTTGGTCTGCCACCAGTGCAACCGCCGTGGCCCTCTGCCGGCCAGCTGCCCTCAGTGCAAGCGGAGCCGCATCGGCTTCTTCGGCGCCGGTACCGAGCGGGTGGAGGAGGAGGTGCGCAGGCTCTTCCCCTCGGCTCGGGTCCTCCGATGGGACCACGACGTCGCCGGGCGGAAGGGGGCTCACCAACAGATCCACCGGCAGTTCCAGGAGCATCAGGCCGACGTCCTGGTTGGGACCCAGATGGTTGCCAAGGCCCTGGATTTCCCCCTGGTGACCCTTGTGGGGGTGGTGCTGGCCGACGTTACCCTCCACCTGCCCGACTTTCGGGCGGCGGAGCGCACCTTCCAGCTGCTGGCGCAAGTGGCCGGCAGGGCGGGGCGGGGCGAGGCGGAGGGCCGCGTCGTCATCCAGACCTACTCGCCCGACCACTACAGCGTGGTGGCCGCCAGCCACCACGACTACCTGGCCTTCTACGAGCGAGAGCTGGCCTTCCGCCGCCACCACTCCTACCCTCCCTTCCGGAGCCTGGCCCGGCTGCTCTACTCGGGCACCGGCGAGGCACGATCCCGGTTCGTGGCCCTGGAGATGCTGAAGCGGCTCCAGAGCAAGGTGGAGGAGCTGGGGCTGGGGGACGTGGACCTGCTGGGTCCGGCGCCCGCTTTCCACTCCCGTCTGAGGGGACGGTTCCGCTGGCAGATCGTCCTGGCCGGCCAGGATGCGGAGAGGCTGCTCCCCGAGGTGGAGCTGCCCCTGGGCTGGAGTGTCGACGTGGACCCCGTGAGCCTGCTGTAAGCCCTTTCCCCAGCCCTTCCCCCGCTGCGGGGGAGGGGCTCCCGCACCCGCTTCCCTGTCCTGCAGGCGCGATCACGCCACCGGGTGGTGCCTCGCCTGGGGGGCCGCGGCGGAGACCAAAGCCCGCTCCACCAGGGTGCGCACCAACTCCATCTTGTAGCCGTTGTCCCTCAGGGGCTGGGCGCCGGCCACCGCTGCCTCGCCCGCCCGCCGGGCAACCCCCCCGTCGACCGGCTGGCCGCGCACCACGTTCTCGGCCTGCTTTGCCCGCCAGGGGATGGGCGCCACGCCCCCCAGGACGATGCTGATCTCCCGGGCCATGGGACCATCCCAGACCCCCTGCACCGCCACGCTGGCCAGCGGGAAAGCCCAGACCCCTCGGGCCATCGCCTTGAGGTAGACCCCTCGCGCCTCCTGAGGAGGGGTGGCTACCCGAATTCTGGCCACCAGCTCGTTGGGCCGCAGGATCGTCTCCCGCCGGCGGTCATCGGCGGGCAGGGCGTAGAAGGACTCCACCGGCATCGACCGGCTGCCCCCCTTGCCGTCGTACAGGGTTAGCTCGGCACCCAGGGCGACGAGGGCGGGGGCAGGGTCGGAGGGGTGGGCGGAGTAGCAGGGCCCTCCGCCGAAGATGGCGTGTATGCGGTTCTCCCCGTCGGCGGCGTAGCACTTCTCGCCCCCCTTGAGCCAGCAGAAGAAGATGTTCCTGAAGTACCAGCAGCGGCTGGTCTGGCAGAGATTGCCGGCCAGGGTGGCCATGTTTCGTAGCTGGGGGGAGGCGGCCACGCTGATGGCCTCCGCCAGCACACGATAGTGCCGGCGCACCGGCGGATAGCGACCCACGTCGTCCAGGGTCGCCAGCGCGCCGACCGTCAGCCCGGCCTCGTCGCTAAAGTCGACGTTGGCCAGCTCCGAGGCCGTCTTGAGGTTGACCAGTCGGGAGGGGGCGATGACGTCCTTCTTCATCAGCGGGACCAGGTCGGTCCCGCCCGCAACCAATCGAGTCTGCCAATCCTCGCCTATGGCGGCCAGGGCTTCTTCCACGGAGGTGGCGTTCAGGTGCTCAAAGGCTCTCATGGGACCGACCTCTTCCGTATCACCTGGTGGATGGCCAGGGGGATGCTGGTGAAGGGCACGCCGGTGGCGTTGTAGACGGCGTTGGCGATGGCGGGAGCGGTCGGGATGATGGGCGGTTCTCCTATCCCCTTCGCCCCCAGGTTGTTCGTATGGGGATCGACCTGGTTGAGGACGTTGGCGTCGATTTCCGGTATGTCCAGGACTGTGGGGATCAGGTACTCCTCCAGGTCGGGATTGAGCACCCTGCCGGTTTGCCGGTCCATAGCCCGTTCCTCGGTAAGGGCGTATCCAATCCCCTGGGTGATCCCACCCAGCAGCTGGCCCCGAACCAGCATGGGGTTGACGACCCTGCCGCAGTCGTGGACGGCGACCAGCTTCAGCACCCGCACCCGCCCCGTCTCCACGTCCACCTCCACCTCGGCGAACTGGGCGCCAAAGGTGCGCAGGGAGTAACCCACGGGGTTGGGACCCCGTGATCCCACCCCGACGATCATGAGGTTGTCGAAGGCTCCCAGCAGCTCGGCTACCGACTTGCGCTGCCCGGGAGAGCGGCCGTCGTAGACGAAGCCATCCCGCACCTCCAGCCGCTCCCGAGGCAGCTTCGTGAGCTGGGAGGCCACGTCCAGAAGCTGCTCCTGGGCGTCCATGGCGGCGGAGCGGACGGCGGGGCCTGCCGAGGAGAGCGTCTGACTGCCCCCGCTGGTGGGACCGAAGGGGGCGTCCCGGGTATCCCCCGCCGTGACCCGGATGGCCGATAGCGGGAGTCCCAACGCCTCGGCGGCCACCTGGGCCAGTCCGGTTCTGGTTCCGGTTCCTATGTCCTGCACCCCCGTGATCACATCGGCGCTGCCGTCCGGGTTGAGCTTGACCACCGCGTTGGCCGGGGGGCCTCCCCCTCCGCCCCACAGCTGGCTGGCCATGCCCAGCCCCCGTTTCCGGGTGGTCAGGGGGGCGTTCTGGGCCGTCTGGCCGGCCCTGGGGTTGCGAGAGGACCAGCCGATCTTCTCTGCCGCCAATTGGTAGGCCTCCCGCAGCTTGTTGCTGGAGTAGTCGTGGCCGGTCATGGGATCCTTGTCGGCGTAGTTCTTCAGCCGGAGTTCCAGGGGGTCCATTCCTAGCTTCTCGGCCATAAGGTCCATGGCGCACTCCAGGGCGAAGCTGCCCTCGGCGTAGCCGGGAGCCCGGAAGGCCCTGGCCGGCCCCTCGTTGGTGCGGACGGCGTACAGCCCGGTGTGCACGTTGGGGCACTGATAGAGACCCCTGGCAGGGCCATCGACGGAGCCGGCGTAGCCGTAGGAGCCGACCGGCACCACACAGTGGAGGTCGATGGCCGTCAGGGTTCCGTCTCTCTTGGCGCCGAGCTTGACCCGCTGGGTGGTTGGATGGCGGCACCCGGTGGACAGATTCTCCTCCCAACGGCTCAGCAAGATCTGGACGGGCCGGCCGGTCATTCGAGAGAGCAGCGCCGCCAGGACGGTGTACTTGCCCGTTTCCTGCTTGGCCCCGAAGCCGCCTCCTACGTACTCGGCGATGACCCGCACCTGGTTCAGCGGTATCCCCAGGATCTCGGCCACCTCGGAGCGGATCGCGAATATCCCCTGGGTGGAATCCCAGATGGTCAGCTCCTTCCCGATCCACTGGGTCACGCTGCCGTGCGTCTCCAGGGCGTTGTGCAGCGCCGTCTGGGTGTGGAAGCTCTCCTCCAGGGTGACCTCCGCCTCGGACAGTCCCCGCTTGATGTCGCCTCGATCGTAGACGCGAGGCTTGCCACCCATCAGGTTGCCCGATGGGTGGACCTTCGGGGCGTCGAGCTGGAGGGCTTCCTCGGGATCCAGGACGAAGGGCAACTCCTCGTACTGGACGTTGATGAGAGACAGCGCGTCGTCGGCCGTCTCCGCGTCGTCGGCGGCTACCGCCGCTACCTCATCTCCCTCGAAGGAGAGCAGGCTGTCCAGGATCAGCTTGCCGTCCTTCCATCGGATCGCGGGGGCGTTGGTGGAGGTGAGCAGGGCGCGGACGCCGGGCAGCAGCTCTGCCCTGGAGGCGTCGATGCTGACGATCCTGGCGTGGGGGAAGGGGCTGCGGAGGATCCTCCCGCACAGCATCCCGGGGGGATGGACGTCGCAGCTGTAGCGGGCCCGGCCCGTCACCCGCTCGAACCCGTCTATGCGCAGGGCGGACGTACCGACCACCTCCAGGGATGCCTCCTGCGGCCAGTGGGGTGGCTGCGGACCCTGGAGCAGGGCCGCCTGCTCCAGCATGCGGCCTTCGAACTCTACCTGGGTCTTCACTACCTTTGCCATCGCCTACCTCCCCCGTCCCATCCGCTCCGCCGCCAGGAGTCCAGCGTGGACGATGTTGGGATAGGCGCCGCAGCGGCAGAGGTTGCCCGACACCGCCCGCTTCACCTCCTCCGGCGTGGGCTCGGCATGGCTGTCCAGCAGCCCCTTCACCGCCATGATCTGGCCTGAGGTGCAGAAGCCGCACTGGAAGGCGTCGGCTTCCAGGAACGCCTGCTGGATGGGGTGGAGCTGGCCGTCCCGCTCCAATCCCTCGATGGTCTCTATCCGCCGTCCCTCACACTCGATGGCCAGGATCAGGCAGGAGTAGACCGGCTTCCCGTCCAGCAGGACGGTGCAGGCACCGCATTGGCCGAGACCGCACCCCCTCTTGGTGCCCGTCAGGTGGAGATTGTCGCGCAGCGCCTCCAGCAGCGTTCGGCGAGGCTGAACGGCGAGGGTGTACTCGGCCCCGTTCACCACCAGCTGGATGGCAGTTCTTCCCGGCCCTCGAGGCACCAACCAGGAGGGCGGCTTCGCGGCGAGTTCAGCCATGGGACCCCTCCGAAGGTATCAGCTATAGCTCAGCAGGGATGCGCTTCAGCCAGGACTCCTGGCCCAGGGTGGTCTCCGGTCCATGGCCCGGGAGGACGCGCACCTCCTCGGGCAGGCTGGAGAGTCTGGCCAGGCTCTTCCACATCTCCTCGTCGCTGGCGCCAGGCAGATCGGTGCGACCGTAGCCGTTGTGGAAGAGGGTATCGCCGGAGAAAAGCAGCTTCTGATCGGGCTCGTAAAGGCAGATGGCGCCCGGACTGTGGCCCGGCGTGTGGAGCAGGTGGAAGTGGAGCGCGCCGGCCTCCAGCAGGGCACCCTCTTCCAGCAGCGTGTCCGCACGGACCGAGGGGATCTCGAAGGGCACCTGATAGAGGGTCTCCGCCGGCGCCTCCAATCTCGACTCCTCCAGGGTGTGGGCCACAATGGGCGCTCCCAGGGCCTCCCGGAGGGCGGGCGCGTCCACCACGTGATCCCAGTGAGCGTGGGTCAAGATCAGGGAGACCACCTGGAGGCCTCTCTGCCGCACCTCGGCTACTATGCGAGAGGTGACTCCCCAGGGGGCGTCGATCACCACAGCCAGGCGGGCCTCGCCGTCCAGCGCCAGGAAGCTGTTGGTATCCGTGGGCCCGGCCGTGAACTGGAGGATCGATATGGCCATGGGACCTCTCTCCGACGATTCGCGGGTGGACGCGGTGGGCACAGCCGGCCCTTGGTACAACACGCGACTGCAAGAAGGTTGCCAGGCAACCAGATCTTCCCTCCCCCATTTGAGGGAGGGAAGACCACGCCATCCAGCGTTGCGGTCCTTTCTAAACAGCCCGCGCATCGTAGCACGGAAGCGGGAAGTCGTGCATCTGAGGGCGGCACGCCGGTTGCCCTGACCTTGGGCGGGCCCCGGCCCTCCCTGCTCCCCGGGGCTTCTGTGAAGAGAGAGCTGTTGCCGAAGGAAAGAAGAGATGACGAGGATAGACCCGGCGCTTCCCGAACTGCCCATTCGGTCGTCGGCCTGGCGGGAGCTGGTGGCTCGTGGGGTGAAGGTGGTGATACACGATAGCCACAGCACCAGGGGCGGCGGCTTCTGGCACCCGGACACCCAGTTGGTGGAGCTGTTCACGGCCCAGGAGGAGGCCGCCATCCACGAGATAGCCCACGCCTGGTGGGAGGAGCTGCGGCGCGACGAGACGACGCGCCGGCAGTTCCTGGCGGCGGTCCTGCGACTCTCAGAGGAGGTGGATCCCCGGTTCAGGGATGCGGCCTCCCTGGCCCACGTTTACGAGCACGGCGATCCCTCCACCGGCTTTCCCGGCATGGGCGACAGCGACTGGGAGCGCTACGCCGGCCTCGCCAGTGGGGTCATGGGCCGCCTGGAGAGGCTCCCGAACTACGTGGCTCGCTTCTACGCCGGACTCTTCGACCTGCCGAAGGTCCGGTCCTGAAGGCGGAGAGGGGTAGTCGATCGCAGATGCCCCGGTTCGGGCCCGAGAGGGCCCTCCTACGAGGGTGTGCTGAGGAGTGTCCCGATTATGGTAGAATCTCGTCCCACCACATGGAGTCTCGAGGATGGCGCCCCCTTCGCCGTCCTTTGGGATCTGGACGGCGTTCTGGTGGACACCAGCCGCTATCATTTCGAGGCCTGGCGGCGGTTGATGGCCGAGGCCGGCCGGGGCCTCTCCGAGGAGCAGTTCCGCGCCAGCTTTGGCCGGCGCAACTCCGAGATACTGCCTCGCTGGCTGCCCGGTGCCAGCGAGTCCGAGGTGGAGCGACTCTCCGAGCGGAAGGAAGCCATCTTTCGGGAGTTGCTGCCCGAGAGGGTTCCGCTGTTGCCGGGGGTGGAGCGGCTGGTGACGGAGTTGGCGGCCGCGGGCATCCCCCAGGCGATTGCCTCCTCCACGCCTCGGCGCAATCTGGAGGTGATCCTGCCCCGGCTTCGGCTGCCTCTAACGGAGTACGTGGCCGCCGAGGACGTGGCGGAGGGGAAGCCCGATCCTGAGGTCTTCCTGAAAGCCGCCGAGAAGCTGGCGGTGCCGCCCGAGCGGTGCGTGGTGGTGGAGGATGCGGTAGCCGGGGTGGAAGCGGCCCGAAGGGCCGGCATGGCCTGCCTGGCCGTGGCCACCACCTGGCCCCGGGAACGGCTGTCGGGTGCCGATCTGGTGGTGGACAGCCTGGAGCGGGTCTCGGTGGAACAGCTCCGGTCGCTGGTGGAGGACAGGCGCAAGGCAGGGGGCAGAGACCAGGGCAGGTAGGGCGATCGGAAGGATCGCCCATATCAAGGGCGAACGCGAGGTTCGCCCCCACGAAGGGCGAGGTGGACTTTGCATACAGTTGGTAGCGAACTCGATAGCCTGGCCTCATTGCTGCAGCGGGTCAGGGGACTGCACCTCTTCCGAGGCGTCCTGGAGGACGACATCGGGAGGGGGTTCCTGGGACTGCTGCGGGCGGTGGCGGCGGAGAATCCGAAGGCCGACCGGGGCGCCGTCCTGGAGGCCTATGCCCACCTCTTCTCCCTGCTTGCGGCCGAGGCCGAGCTGAGCGGCGCTCCCCTGGCGGGCAACGCCTTGCAGAACCACCTGCTGGATCGCCTCCTCGCCGACGACAACCCCTTCAGCCGAAAGGCCGAGCGAGAGCCCCTGGAGACCATGGGGCCCGCTCTGCTGGCAGCCGCGGGGAACGACCTGGGCCTTCTGGAAGATCTATTCCTGGTGGGTGGCGAAGGACTCTTCTCGCGGGTGAGGGCCAGGCTGGGGGAGGACCACGAGAGACTGGTGCCCTGGGAGGAGCTGAGACCTCTGCAGCCTGAATCGGCGAGCGCCAGGCCGCCGGCCATCAAGCTCCGGCTGGCTTCCGAGCGAGGCTGGTCTTCCCTCCTGGGGGAACTGGCACGGCACTACTCCACCTCGGGAGTAGGCGACTTCGCCCGATTCCGTGCCTTCCGCTGGATGCGCAGCGAGCGTGGGGGGCGACTGGAGGGGGTTGCCTGCCCCGATCCGATCTGCCTGGACGAGCTGGTGGAGTACGACCTGGAGCGGGCTCTGCTCCTCCAGAACACCGAGCAGTTCGTCGCCGGCTTCCCCGCCAACAACGCCCTGCTGTACGGCGACCGGGGGACGGGGAAATCCTCGACCATCAAGGCGCTGCTCCATCGATATGGCGACCGGGGGCTGCGGCTGGTGGAGGTGCCCAAGGGGCTGCTTGGCGACTTCCCCCGCATCCTGGCCACCCTGCGCCGCAGGCCGGAGCGGTTCATCCTCTTCGTGGACGACCTCTCCTTCGACGAGAGGGAAACGGCCTACAAGGAGTTGAAGGCCGCCCTGGAGGGCAGTCTGGAGGCACGGCCGGGGAACGTGGTGGTGTACGCCACCTCCAACCGCCGCCACCTGGTGCAGGAGCGCTTCTCGGACCGGACGGGGGGCGACGGCGAGATCCGGACCCAGGACAGCCACCAGGAGAAGCTGTCCCTGGCCGACCGGTTTGGCATCACCCTGGTCTTCTCCTCGCCCGACCAGCCCCGGTACCTGCGGATCGTGGAAAGCCTGGCCCGACAGCGGGGGCTGGAGATCGACGGCGCGACCCTGCGCAGCCGCTCCCTCCAGTGGGCCGTCCACCAGGGCGGCCTTTCGGGCAGGACCGCCCGCCAGTTCGTGGACTTCCTGGCCGGGGAGCTGGCGCTGGCGGCGGGTCACGCCGGCTAACCTGGGGCGGGGGATTGCCCCCATTCCCTCCCTCACTGAGCTATCGTACCGCAGCGTTCCCTCGCCCCGTTCCGTGCCCCTTACTTCCCTGTCCGCGATCGAGTGGGAACGCTTTCTGCTCCTTTTCCAGCCCCATTGGGTTAAGTGGGAACTGGCGATCTTATATCAGTCTTAGCTGAAGGGGACGACCTTGGCAGCGATGTTCCGCTCTCAACGAGGTACCATCATCATTGCGGCGAGCACCGCGATAGCGGTGCTGGCGGCCGCGGCGGCGGCCTTCTTCCTGGCACCCGCAAGGACTCTCAGCGGCTGGGTTCTCGATTCTGCTACCGGCGAACCGTTGGTGGGTGCGGTGGTCAAGGCCGGGGACAAGGAGTTCCAGGTCGGCGAGGACGGCAGCTTCAGCATACCGGGCCTTCGCCCCGGCAGCAACGTCGTGGCAGAGGCGAAGGGACACCAGCCGGCCTCCAGCGTGGTCATCCTGGGCGATCAACTGCGGCTGACGCTGGACCCCCGAACCCTGGAGGGCGTGGTCGTGGATGCCTCCACCGGGAAGCCGGTGAAGGGGGTGCAGGTAGCCGCGGGGGGGAAGCCGGTCCAGACCGACGACCAGGGCCGGTTCAGGCTGGAGGGGATCGATCCGGGCACCGAGATCGAGGCCAAGGCCAACGGCTTCGGCCGTTTCACCCTGAAGTACGATGGCCAGTCGACGGAGCAGCTGGCCCTGAAACCCAACTCGCTCACCCTCAAGGCGGTCAACAGGTTCACCAAGCAGCCGCTGGAGGGTGCAGAGGCTTCCGACGGACATAGCACTGTCCGCACCGACAAGCAGGGCCAGGTCCGGCTCCAGTACCTGCCCGAAGGCACCGAGATCACCGTGAAGCTGGAGGGCTTCACCCCCTACAAAGTGACCTTCAGCGGCCGGGATACCGCCGACGTTCTTCTGCGGCCGGACGCGGTGACCGGTGTGGTCAAGGACCCCAAGGGGCAGCCGCTGGCCAACGCCATGGTCTCCGACGGTCCGACCACCGTCACCACCGATGGGCAGGGCAACTTCAAGATCTCCGGGGTCCCGGACAACGCGACCCTGGTCGTCAACGCCCCGGGCTACGGACACCAGAGAATCCAGGTGGGAGACCAGGCCAACCTGGACATCACCTTGAAGCCCTTCTCCGTCAGGGCCACCTACCTCACCTTCTACGGAGTCGGAGACCAGGACCTGACCAATCACATCCTGCAACTGGCCGATACCACCGAGATCAACGCCGTGGTCATCGACGTGAAGGGCGATCGTGGTTGGATCGCCTACAAGAGCGACGTCCCCATGGTGCAGGAGGTCGGTGCCCAGCAGGAGATCATGATCAAGGATGCAAAGACGTTCCTGGCCGATCTGAAGAAGAGGGGCATCTACACCATCGCCCGGATCGTCGTCTTCAAGGATAACCCGCTGGCCACTGCCAGGCCCGACCTGGCGGTGATGAACTCCGCAACCGGCCAGCCCTGGGTGGACCAGGAGGGGCTTCGCTGGGCGGATCCAACCCGCCAGGAGGTCTGGGACTACGACATCGCCCTGGCGACCGAGGCCATAGACAACGGCTTCGACGAGGTGCAGTTCGACTACGTCCGGTTCCCTACCGACGCCAGCGCGGGGAACGACCTGGACACCGTCAGCTTCTCCGAGGCCAACACCATGGCGAACCGGACGGCCGCCATCGACGGCTTCCTGGAGAAGGCCAAGCAGGCTATTCACGCCCACGGCGGGATCATCTCGGCGGACATATTTGGCTACGTGGTGTGGCGAGATGACGACATGGGGATCGGCCAGCACCTGGAGAACGTGGCCCAACACGTGGACTACGTCTCGCCCATGCTCTATCCAAACCTCTTCTGGGATGGCATAGCCGTGGAGGGTGGGGCGAAGTACGGCAACCAGCAGGCGGGGCTCTATCCCTACGACATCGTCAACGAGAGCATGAAGGTCGCCGTCAAGCGGATCGGTGCCGATAAGCTTCGGCCGTGGCTCCAGTATTACAACGATTATCTGACGGGAAAAGCCTACACGGCCGACGACGTCGAGGTCCAGAAGAAAGCCACCTACGATAATGGGGTCCAGGGCTGGCTCTTCTGGGATCCCAGCAATCGCTTCAACAAGGGCGGCTTCGACTCGAAGCAATCGGGATAGGTCCTGGCCCCAATTCGGGAGGGCCCTGGCCCTCCCGAATTGGGGCCCGAGGCTGAAGCCCTCCGGCAATTTGCCCCGGCCATCACTTGGCCGTCTCGTAGATCCTCAGAGCCCAGCCACCGAGGAGCAGCCAGCCGCCCAACAGGAGGGCCGGCCCCCGAGGTTGGTTTGAAAAGAACCTCAAAACACCCCCGCTGGCTTAGGGCGAACGCCCTATTACTTTCCGTAGAAGATCGTGATAGAAGTTGCGGCATGCCTCGGAGGCTCACGAATCCAGACGGGGCAAGCAACTGAGTCAGGAGGGGGAGGAATTCGATGGCGAGTGGCGACAAGCAATCTCGGAGGATCTTCCTGGCCAACGCGGGGAAGCTGGCGGCCGGAGCCGCGGCTGGTGCCGCGGGATTGAGCCTGGTTGCCGGCTCCCAAGGTACCGCGGCGGCGGCCGCGGACGTCCCAGAGTGGCCCTGGCCCTACAAGAAGCTGGATCCCGAGAAGGTATACTGGAGGGGCGTGGATGGCTACTACAAGAACGCCTGCGCCCAGGGAGCCTTCTCGGCGTTGATCGGCGAGTTGGGGTATCCCTTCACCACCGTCCCCGTCGGCATGTTGAAGTTCGGCGAGGGCGGTGTGTCGGGGTGGGGCTCCCACTGCGGCGCCCTCATTGGGTCGAGCGCCGCCATCGGGCTGGTCCACAAGGATTCCGCGGTCTACGGCAAGCTGATCAACGAGCTCACCCTCTGGTACACCGAGGAGCTTGGCTCCGGCTCCCCCTTGTGCCACATCTCCGTGACGGAGTGGGCCAAGCGGAACGGAGTTAAGGTGGACTCCCAAGAGCGCAAGGACCGCTGCGCCCGGCTGACCGGCGAGGTGGCCAAGAAGGCCGCTCTCCTGCTGAACGCCCAGGCAGACGGGCAGTTCACGCCCGCGATCGGACCCAGGCAGGCGGTGGTCGACTGCCTCAGCTGCCACGGCAAGATGGGGATGGAGAACGTGCGGAACAGCGTGCTCCAGGACTGCACCCCCTGCCACGGCACCGATCCGCACGGCAACAGGAGACAATAGGCTCTCCTTCGTTTCCCCCAGAGACGCCGGTCTGGCCTAGCTCGGCCGGCCTGGCCCGATCGGAGCTTCTTGAACAGGGTCTCCGAAAGCTACCCGCTTTCGGAGACCCTGTCGTCCTGGGCTGTGCCGAAGTCGTTGTGCGCGAAGCGAAGCGTCTTCACGGACCGAAGAGCGAGACCCTTCGCTGCGCCCGGTGTGGGAATCGGACGGCTTCCCGGCCGGCGGTTTTCATCCCAGGAGAGGCTCGAGTAAAGGGCTTGGAATCTGCAGATGGCATAGTTGCCGGCGTGGCTCGAGGGAAGCGCCGGAGGGGACGTGCGGTCGAGTCGCGGCGGGGTCGGGTGCGCGGATTCCGGCGGGGTGGGGGATGGAGGCAGTGACGAGAAATCGGCTGATCCTGGCGGCTATCCTGCTCCTGGCCACAGCTGTCTTCCTCATCGACCTGTTCGCCGTGTCGGGCGTGCTTCTGCCCATCGCGCCCTACGCGGTGTCCATTCTCATCGCGGCTTACCTCCTCCCTCCATATCAGGTGGCCGGCGTCACGGCGTGGGTCATGGCCCTGCTGCTGGCTTCAGCGGTGTCTGAGGGGGCGGTAGCCTGGAGGGCGGCCCTGGACGAGGCTGGCCTGCTTTTCATCGGCTACCTGGCTACGGCCCTGGCGCGAAAGACCCAGGTCGAGGCTGCGTTGAGATTCGAGGCGCAATCCAACCTGGCCCAGCTTCGTGCCGTCGTGGAGAGCATGGCAGAAGGGGTGATCATCGCCGATCCCCAGGGAAGGGCCGTCAGCCTGAACCCGATGGCCCTGCGCATGCTGGGGTTTCGGGCCCCCGAGGAGGTCATCGGGCGGGACCTCCGGGAGGTGGTCAGGGGATTCGAGTGGCGCGACCCCGCAGGCCAACCGCTGTCGCCCGGGAAAGCGCCCCTGGAGCGGATGCTTCGAGGCGAGTCCTTCACCGACCTGACCGCCTTCGTGAAGAACGTGGAGAGTGGGGAAGAGTGGGTAGGCAGCTACAACGGCAGGCCTGTTCGTACTGCTGCTGGGGATATCTTTCTGTCGGTGCTGACGTCACGCGACATTACCGCCCAGTGGCGGGTGGATGAGCAACGCAACGACCTGGTGCGAGCCATCTCCCACGACCTACGGAACCCCCTCACGGCGGTTCAAGGTCAGTCTCAACTGCTGCAGCAGATGTTGGTGAGCGCCGGCTTCGACGGCCGGGCGCAGCGCAGCGTTCGGGCCATCGTCGTCGGTGCCAAGCGGATGGGGGCGATGATCCAGGACCTGGTGGACTCCACGCGGCTGGAGGCCGGGCAGCTGCGGCTGGAGAGACATCCGACGGAATTGAGGCCCTTCGTCTTGGATCTGCTTCAGCGCTCCGCTGTCGTCCTGGAAGTGAGCAGGGTGGCGGCGGAGATCCCGGCAGACCTCCCGCCCCTGGACGCGGATCCCAACCGGCTGGAGAGGATCCTGGTGAACCTGCTCAGCAACGCCCTCAAGTACTCCCCTGGGGGGACCGAGGTGCGAGTCGGGGCAGAAAGGGAAGCCCAGCAGGTGAGAATCTGGGTGCAGGACCGGGGGATGGGGATACTGCCGGAGGACCTGCCCCACATTTTCGAGCGCTTCTATCGAGCCAAAGGCGCCCGCAAGACCGAGGGGCTGGGGCTGGGGCTGTACATTACCCGCATGCTGGTGGAGGCCCACGGAGGCCGGATCTGGGTCGAGAGCGAGACGGGCAAGGGAAGCACCTTCTCCTTCACGCTGCCGGTGGTGTAAGGGCGATGCACCGGCTCCAGTCCTGGCTGCGGAACCCTACCCTGGCTTTCGCCGCAAGATTCAACCTCTACGCCATCTCCCTGGCGGCGCTCTGGACCCCGCTCGGCACGGTACTGCTGCAGCAGCGGGTGGGCGGCATCACGCCCCACGCCTTTCGAGACACGGCCCTCGGCATCATGACCTTCGTAGGCATCGGCATCGCGGCCCTTACCGAGCCCATCGCCGGGCGGATCAGCGACCGCGCACCGCTGCCCGATCGCCGCCGGCCCTTCATCGTGGGCGCCACCCTGCTGGATCTGCTTTTCCTGCTCGGTTTCTGGTGGGCTCCCAGCTACGGCTGGCTCTTCGCGGCCTACATCCTCCTTCAGCTCTCCTCCAACGTGGCCCAGGCAGCCTTCCAGGCGTTGATCCCCGACCTCGTCAGAGCTCAGGAGCGAGGGTTGGCCTCGGGGGTCAAGAACGGCTACGATCTGTTGGGCTCCATCATCGGGTTGGCGGGTGTTGGGGCGCTGTTGGGGTCGGGGCTGGGCGAGGGGGCAGCCCTGGCCTTCATCGCCGGCATGTTGATCCTGGGGGCCGGCGTCAGCATCCCCTGCGTCCCCCGGGTCTCTCCCCTACCCCCCGAAGAGCGGGCCCGCGACCTTCCAGAGTTGGTGGATCCCAGGGCCGTTCCGGAGGCTTTTCGGCTCGATTTCCGAGCCCACAGCGCCTTCGCCCTGGCGACTGCCTGCCGGTTTCTCTTCCTCTTCGGCATGTATCCCGTTCAGAGGTTCTTTCTCTACTTTGCCCAGCAGCGGTACGGCCTGCAGGGCACCGGTGAAATCACCTCCTACTACTTCGTGATCCTCATCCTGGTGGGCGTGGTGGCGGCTGCGGGGACCGGGGCTCTCTCGGATCGAGTAGGACGTTTGAACACCCTGCGGTTGGGCATAGGGTTCAGCGTGGTCGGGCTGTTCGGGGTTGCCTACTCTCCCACCCTGCTGGTGCTGCTTGCCCCCGGCGTGGTGATGGCGATCGGCCTCGGCACCTTCCAGGCGGTCAACTGGGCCCAGCTGAGCGATTTCATACCCGGTGGCCAGGAGGCCCGCTTCTACGGCCTCTCCAACATCGCCGCCGCCGGGGCCAGCGCCATGGCCGGCCTCTTCGGCCCCCTGATCTCCTGGCTCAACGGGGTGACCTCCGCCGACAGCTACCAGCTGGCCTTCAGCCTCGCCGCGCTGCTGGCGCTGACCAGCCTGATACCGCTTCACTGGATGCCGGCCGGGCGACGCTGGGAACCGTAGGGCGCGTTGTCTGACCTCCCCTTCACGACCCGGTGCCGGGGGCCGTGACAGGCTCGTTTATTGCACGGGATGCCAGCGGAAGCCACACCGTGGAGACCGAAACTTCCTTCCGCCACCGCCTGTCACAAGATGAAAGTGGGCGGTGTTATACTCTCGGACGGGGCAAACCAGTTGGTAGAGAACGAGGGCGATCGGTTGCAGCTGTCAGACGCCAGGCTTCTGGCGGGTTTGCGTTCCGGCGAGAAGGTGGCCTTCGAGATGCTGTTCGCCAGACACTGGCGCAGGGTCTACGGCGTCCTCTTTCGACTCATGGGCAGTCGAGAGGAGGCTGAGGACCTGGCGCAGGAGCTGTTCGTGCGGCTCTATCGCAATCCGCCCGATCTCCGAGAGCATCCCTCCCTCGCCCCGTGGCTCTACCGGGTTGCCACCAATCTCGGATACAACACCCTGCGGAAGGAGAATCGCGAGTCCAGGCGGCAGGAGCGGATGCAGCGGCTTTCCGATGCCGAGGAGGCGGCCGGACTGCATGCCTCCGACCCCGAAAGCGCCAGCCTGGCCGAGGAGGAGCGGAGGACGGTGAGGCGAGCCCTGGCTAAGCTGTCGGAGCGAGAGCAGGCCTGCTTGGTGCTGCGGCACAGCGGGCTCAGCTACGCCGAGGTGGCGGCCGCCCTGGAGGTGCAGCCGGGCTCGGTTGGCACCCTCCTGGCGAGAGCCGAGGAGCGCTTCCGCAGGGTGTACGAGGGGCTTCAGGAGGTGCCCGATGGGGTGCGTTGAGCGTGGGGAGCTGAGGGCGTTTCTGGACGGTGAGCTGGCGGGATCGGAGAGGCTGCGGGTGGAGGATCACCTGGCCTCCTGCCTGTCCTGCGGGAGGGATCTGGAAGCGCTGCGGGTAAACGCCTCCCTCGCCCAGTCGGCCCTGGATCGGGTGGCGCCGAAGGCGACCGAGGTGCCGCAGCCGGCCTGGAGCCAGATCCGAGATCGAGCGGAAGGAAGAGTCAGACGCCCCGTTACGCTTGGTTGGAGGTTGTCTCAAATGCTAGGAGACCTATTCAGGTTTGTCGGCGGGGGCAGGGTCAGGATGGCCGTCTCCACGGCGGCCGCGCTGGCGATCGTGGCCCTGCTGTTTACCCTGTCTCCGGTGCAGACCGTGGCCAGCAGCTTCCTCTCCATCTTCAGGGTGCAGAAGTTCGTGGCAGTGCAGGTGGATCCCACCGCGATGCCGAAGATCGCCTCGCCGGGGGAGCTGGGTAGCTTGAAGACCACAGGCGATCGCACGATGAAGGTGGTCACTCCACAGGATGCCGAGAAGGCCGTGGGGTTCAAGATGCCGGTTCCATCGACTTTGCCCTCGGTGCTTCAGCCCTCGCCCACGGCGACCATGGTGACCGGCAGCTACAGCGTGACCTTCACCCCAGATCTCAAGAAGGTGCGGGCTTACCTCGCCGCTATCGGGGCCACCAACGTGCAGCTGCCCGACAATCTGGATGGGGCACCCATCACCCTTCAGATGCCGCCCACGGCGAGCACCCTGTACCTGGAGAAGGGGGCCGCGGCGAGGAACGCCGAGGACGTGCCGATGCCGGCGGTCGGGCAGAAGTTCCTCTACCTGGGTGCCGGCAGCAGCCCGACCATGAACGTGCCCGACGGGCTGAACGTGGATCAGATCCGGACCGAGGTACTGAAGATGCCAGGGCTCCCTGCTGACCTGGTCAACCAGTTGAAGTCGATCGACGACTGGCGCAGCACCGTGGTGGTTCCGGTGGTGAAGGGGACCTCCCACGAGGTGACCATCCAGGGGCAGACGGGGCTGGCGATCGCGCAGCCCGATGGCCAGGGCGCCTCGTTGATCTGGCCCAGGGATGGGAAGGTGTACGCGATCAGCGGCAGCTTCAGCGAATCAGAGCTGCTGGCGGTGGCCAACTCGATCAAGTAGCCGTCGGCGTAGGGGCGGTCCGCGAACCGCCCCTACCTGAGGGATCGCCTCCGGTAGCCGTTGGTGCGGTCGGGGTGGGGCGGGTGTTAGACCTGCCCCACTGCAAGAGGTGACCATGACTGAAGGCAACAATGCATCGCCTTGGGGCGACCTGGCGATAGAGACCCGTCACCTGCGGAAGGAGTTCGGCCACAAGGTGGCGGTGGAGGACCTCACCCTGAGCGTTCCTCGGGGGGAGATCTTCGGGTTTCTGGGACCCAACGGAGCCGGCAAGACCACGGCCATCAAGGTCCTCATGGGTCTGGTCCGGGCCACCTCGGGCTCGGCTCGACTGTTGGGCCTGCCTCCCCACGACATGAGGGCGAAAGAGCGAGTGGGCTTCCTGCCGGAGCTGTTCCGTTTCCACGAGTGGCTGACCGCCGAGCAGTTCCTGGACTTCCACGGCCAGCTGTATGGTATGGCTCTGGAGAAGCGGCGGGGGCGCATCCCCGAGGTGCTGGATCTGGTGGGGCTGCGGGCCGAGGCCAAGTACCTGCTGCGCACTTTCTCCAAGGGAATGCAGCAGCGGATCGGCCTTGCCCAGGCGATCCTGAACGATCCGGAGGTGGTGCTGCTGGACGAGCCCACCTCGGCCCTCGACCCCCTGGGGCGGCGCGACGTGCGCGACCTGATGCGCTATCTGAAGTCGCAGGGGCGCACGGTCTTCCTCAACTCTCACCTGTTGTCTGAGGTGGAGATGGTGTGCGATCGGGTCGCCATCATCGACCGGGGGAGAGTGATCGCCACCGGGGCACTGCAGGAGTTGCTGGCGGCGGCCCTGGAGGTGGAGATCGAGGCCGGCGGCGTGACGCCCGCGGCGCTGGAGGAGCTGCGCGGGCTGAGCCAATCGGTGGAGAGCCTGGACGGCCGGATCGTGGTGCGGCTGGCCGATCGGGAAGACATACCGGCGGTGGCCGAGGCGTTGATGCGCCACGGTGGGAAGCTGTACTCCCTCGGCCGGCGGCGGGGCTCGTTGGAGGATCTCTTCATTCGGGTGGTGGAGCGGGAGGAATCGAAATGAAGCTGCTGCTGATGGCCCGCTTCACCTTCCGGGAGGCGCTGCACAAGAGGGTGGTGCACGGTGTGGGCGCCCTCTCTGTGGCCTTCCTGGTCCTGTACGGCTTCCTGGTCTGGCTCGCCTACCGGCAGCTCGGGGAGATGGGACCCGCACAGATGATGGCGCTCCAGTTCACCCTGCTGGGGATGAACGCCGTCAGCGGCATCGGGGCCTTGCTGGCCGTGTTCCTCTCCGTTGGAACCATCTCCTCGGAGGTAGAGGCGGGAACGCTGCACGCCATCGTCCCGAAGCCTCTCAGCCGTCGGGACGTTCTGTGGGGCAAGTGGCTGGGCTACGCTGCAATGCTGTCGGTGTACGTCTTCCTGCTTTCCCTGGCAGTGAGCGGGATCGTCGCCCTTTTCAGCGGTAGCTGGTCTGTGGAGACCGTGCCGTCGGCGTTGCTGCTGGTGCTGCAGTCGCTGGTGTTGCTCTCCCTTTCGGTGCTGGGCACCACCTTCCTACCCACCGTGGCCAACGGCGTGGTGGTCTTCGGCCTCTACTCGGTGGCCATGATGAGCGGCTTCATGGAGCAGCTGGGCTCCATGATCCGAAACGAGGCGATGGTCAACGTGGGGATTGCGGTCTCTCTCCTGGTGCCCTCGGACGCCATGGGTAAGCTGTCGTCTTCCCTGTTGCAGGAGGGGCGGTCCTACGTAGAGAGGATCGGCCCCTTCATGGTGAACTCTCAGCCCTCGATGTGGATGGTGGCGTACGCCATCCTCTACGTGGGAGTGCTGCTGGTCGTGGCCCAGGCGATCTTCTCCCGGCGCGACCTGTAGCGGGTTAACCATTGCTCTTGAAAACTATTTGCCCCTGAGGGATACTGGGGGCGGCAAGAGAGGCCTCTCACCGTCGAGGAGGTTTGAAGCCAGGACGGTGGGGGGGCTCTCTCTTTTTCTGGCTTCTGTCGGGCGACCGAGGGCGCACGGCGGGACCCGGCTGCACAAATCGGTGGTTGCAGATCCCCATGCACGCTTCGGCAGGGCAGCTTCCGGATCCCTACAGGCGAAGGTGCCGTTCACATCGGGCCCTCATTAACTGGAAAGGGGTAGAGAAGGTGGAGGCCAAGGCAGCAGCTGAAAGCGAGCAGGTCATATCGGACCTGCTGGTCGAGGAACGACGTTTCAGCCCTTCGGAGGAATTCGTTCGTCGGGCGGTGGTCACGGACCCGGAGGTGCGCGAGAAGGCGATGGCCGACCCTGAGGCCTTCTGGGCCGGCTTCGCCGAGCAGCTAACCTGGTTCAAGAAGTGGGACAAGGTGCTGGAGTGGGACCCGCCCCACGCCCAGTGGTTTGTGGGTGGCAAGCTGAACGCTGCCTACAACTGCGTGGATCGCCACGTCCTGAACGGCAAGAGGAACAAAGCGGCGATCATCTGGGAGGGGGAGCCGGGCGATCGGCGGGTGCTGACCTACTGGGACCTCTACAGGCAGGTGAACAAGCTGGCCTGCGGCATGAAGGGCATGGGGGTGAAGAAGGGCGACAGGGTCGCCATCTACATGCCCATGATCCCCGAGGCGGTGATCGCCATGCTGGCCTGCGCCCGCATAGGCGCCGTCCACTCGGTGGTCTTCGGCGGCTTCAGCGCCGAGGCGCTGCGGGACCGCATCAACGACGCCCAGGCCAAGGTGCTGATCACGGCCGACGGTGGCTACCGTCGGGGCGGCCTTGTGCCGCTGAAGCACGACGCCGACTACGCCCTGCGGGAGTGCCCCAGCATAGAGCACGTGATCATCGTCAAGCGGGGCGACTTCCCGTTGAGGGTCATCGAGGGGCGCGACCACTGGTATCATCGGGTGATCCAGAACGCCGACGGCCATTGCTCCTACGAGGAGATGGACTCCGAGGACATGCTCTTCACTCTGTACACCTCGGGTACCACGGGCAAGCCCAAGGGGATCGTCCACACGACCGGCGGCTACCTCACCGGCGTGTACGCTACCACCAGGTGGGTCTTCGACCTTCGGGAGGACGACATCTTCTGGTGCACCGCCGACATCGGTTGGGTCACGGGCCACTCCTACATCGTCTACGGCCCGCTGTCGGTGGGCGCCACCGTGGTGATGTACGAGGGGGCGCCCGACTGGCCGGACCGGGATCGCTACTGGCAGATCATCGAGGACAACGCCGTCAGTGTCTTCTACACTGCGCCGACGGCCATCCGGGCCTTCATGCGTTGGGGCGAGCAGTACCCCCAATCCCACGATCTCTCCAGCCTCCGCCTCCTGGGCAGCGTGGGGGAGCCGATCAACCCGGAGGCCTGGATGTGGTACTACAAGAACATCGGCCGCGAGCGGTGCCCCATCGTCGACACCTGGTGGCAGACTGAGACGGGGATGATCATGGTCACCACCCTGCCGGGCGTCGACGACATGATTCCGGGTTTCGCCGGCAAGCCCTTCCCCGGTGTCGAGACTGCGATCCTGAACGAGCGGGGGGAGAAGGTCACCAGCGGTGGAGGCTACGTCGCCATAACCCGCCCCTGGCCCGCCATGTTGCGCACCATCTGGAACGATCCCGATCGGTACGTGAGCCAGTACTGGAGGAAGTGGGACAACGTCTACTTCCCGGCCGATGGCGCCAAGTGCGACGGGGATCAGTACATGCTGTTCCTGGGCCGTGTGGACGACGTGCTGAACGTGGCGGGCCACCGGATCGGGACCATGGAGGTGGAGAGCGCGCTGGTGAGCCATCCTTCGGTGGCGGAGTCCGCGGTGGTCGGCATCACCCATCCCGTCAAGGGCCAGGCCATAGCCGCCTTCGTGACCCTGAAGGAGGGGGTGGTGGCGGATCGGGACACCATAGACGACCTGAAAGAGCACGTGGTGACCAAGATCGGCGCCATTGCCAGACCCGAGAACATCATCTTCTCCAGCGAACTGCCCAAGACCCGCAGCGGCAAGATCATGCGGCGGCTGCTCCGGGACATAGCCGAGGGCAGGGTGCTGGGCGACACCACGACTCTGCAGGACCCGGCCATCGTGTCGAGCCTGAAGAGGCAGTACGAGGAGACCGAGGGGTAGAACCGACGGGGAGAGGGCGAAGGCCATCATCCTGTAGTAACGAGTTTGGTGCGTCGTTCCCTAAGCCGCCAGCCCGCGCATCAGGCACTGGGCGGCGGGGCACAAGACCCCGCCCTACGCCACGGACTTGAGGAATGGCGCATTCAGTCGTTCGTCCTTGCCTTGGACACTGGATACGAACGACTGAAGTCGTTACTACGGGCTTTGCCCCCGCGTAGCCTTCGGGTGTCGCACCGTTGCCGCGGCCCCACCCTCACCCGCTCCTCGGTCCGCACCGGTCCCCCCTTTCACCCCTTCTCTGCGTCGGGACGCTGCCCTGTCGTATAATGAGTGCCGGCTAGTGTTTCATCAGTTTGCGTTCCGAGGTGCACGAATGACTTTCGATCCCGCAGAGAGGTCTCTGAGAGAGAAGCTGGCCGAGACGGCCATGCGAGCGTACCGCAGGGGATTGGTGGCCGGCACCGGGGGAAACGTCAGCGCACGAATCCCCGGTCGTAACGAGGTGCTGATCACCCCAACGGGCGTTTCCCTGGAGTTGACGACCGCGGAGAACATCGTCAAGACCGATCTCTACGCGGCGCCCGCGGATCCCAACTTTCCCCACAAGCCATCCAAGGAGACGGGCTTCCACTGTGCCGTTTACCGGGTCCGGCCCGAGGTGAACGCCATCGTTCACGTCCACCCTCCCTATGCCACAGCCTTCTCCCATCGGTTCCAGGATCTACCGCTGGTGACGGTCGGTGCCAGCGTGGGGCTCCGGAAGGTCCCCTGCATCGAGGTGGCCCTCTCCGGGTCGGCGGAGCTGCGCAGCTTCGTGGAGGAGGTCTTCTCCAGGGATCGGTCCCTCAAGGCGATCCTGATGCGGGGCCACGGGATCATCGGCACAGGCGCGGATCTGGTAGCTGCCTACGACGTGGCGGACCTGGTGGAGGGCACGGCCAAGATAGCCCACCTGGTGGTGGGGCTCGGCATCCCCGTCGACGAGGCGGTGGAGGTGGCGTTCCGCCCGATCCCCGAGTAGCGGGATGGACTCTCTTGCGGCATGCTGGGTGCGTAACCACCAGGGCACAAAGACACGAAGCGCCACGAATCTCTCCTGGTGATCTCTTGTGCCTTGGTACCTTTGTGGTTGGACCCTTGGGCCGCCACCGGTGATCTTGGGTGGTGACAATTGCCGGACCTGCTGATATCCGACTCCGACAGGGATGCCCTGATAGGGGCAGGGCTGCTGCTGGGCACCCTGGAAGGGGTGGTGACCTTCAGGGTGGTGGCCTCCCTTCCTGAGGCGACCCGGCTGCTCCACGACCTTCGCCGCTCCTACACCCGTATCATGGTGTGCGGCGTTCCGGGGGCGGAGAGCGGCTCCCTGCGCTCGGCTCTCACGGTGCTCCAGGCGCGAGGCGTGGCGGTGTGGTGGTTCGACTCTCACGAGCTTCTGTGGACCACCGAGGTGAGGAGGCAGTTCGACCAGCTGGACGTTCGCCTGCATCTGCCGGAGCCCCACCGCCCGGAGACTGAGCGCACCGCCGGTCTGGTGCTGGCCTACCTGCTGGATTCCGCCAACCTTCGGGCAACCAAGCAGACAGGGGCGCTCCAGGCGGCGGTCGCGCAGTCGCGCCGCACGGAGATGGGGGGGCCGGATTGGCTGGCGCTGGTGGACGCCGTCGAGCACGAACACCGGTTGGTCACCAACCGCGCCATACGGGGGGCCGCACTGAGGGCATGGGATCCCGACGCGCCTTTGGAGGGTCCCGAGCGGCGGCTGGTGGCCCTTCAGCGCTCCCGTGAGGCCAGGGTTGAACGCTTCCTGGAGAGGTTCACCCAGGAGGAGAGCTACGGCCAGGAGCTGCTCCGCTTCGATGCCGAGCGGCATCGGGAGCTTCACTACATCCGGCCTCGCCTCTACACCGAGGCCGCTCGTCGAAGGCTGGGTGCCGAGTACGCCCAGGCGCGAGTGGAGAGGGGCTGGGTGTTTGCCTGTAGGGATCCCTACAGGGCGGGGCTGGACCTGCCGGTGACCTTCCTGGAGCGGCTCTTCGACCTGGACGTAACGGTCCACGGCTACCCCTACCGGGCCTACGTGCGGGTGCAGGGCGGGGCAGACGTGGATGAGCGGCTGAGGATGGTGCTGGAGACGGCCCTGGAGGAGGAGAGGACCGGCCGACGGAGGTTGCCTGCCTTCGCCCCTCCCGAGGAAGAGGACATCGACTGGTAGTACTGCGGGTTTTGAAGTGCTATCCTGAATCCATCAACCCAGGGAGGATGGCCATGGCACCCGAAGAGACGCTGTCCCACAACCGCTCCCACCGGCTGGCCGCCACCCTCGGCACCGTGCACACCGGCTTCTACGACAACGCCCTCGAGCCAGTCCTCACCATCGACTCCGGCGACGTGGTCTCCTTCGAGACGATGATGTTGATGGACGGCAAGATGCAACCCAGCATCACCTCCGAGGAGATCGTGCGGCTCCGGCTCGGCTACTACGCGCGGGGGCTCAGTACCCACACCCTGACGGGGCCGGTCTACGTGAAGGGTGCTGAGCCGGGGGACGTCCTGGAGGTCCGGATCATCCGGTTGGTGCCCTACCCCTTCGGAGTCAACTACGGCATGCCCGGCAGCTCTGGCTCCGGCACCCTCCCCGACGAGTTCCACGACGGTTATGCCCGGAGTCTGGTGTGGGCTCCCGAGGCGGAAGATGTGGAGTTTCGCCCGGGGGTGCGGTTGCCCCTGAGGCCCTTCATGGGGATCATGGCCGTGGCGCCCGCAGGGCCGGGCCAGGTCAACGCGGTGCCACCCGGAC
The DNA here is from genome assembly GCA_027356795.1 of Chloroflexota bacterium. Classification (GTDB taxonomy): domain Bacteria; phylum Chloroflexota; class UBA6077; order UBA6077; family UBA6077; genus JAJYNT01. Next base: position 27,267 of record DAHVXI010000042.1, read on the forward strand.
CCTACGGCGGCAACATGGATCTGAAGGAGTTGGTGGAGGGCACCACCCTCTACCTGCCGGTCTTCGTGCCCGGGGCCCTCTTCTCCACCGGCGACGCGCATGCCCTCCAGGGGGACGGCGAGGTGAGCACCACCGCCCTGGAGACGTCGATGAAGGATGCCACTTTCCAGTTCATCGTCCGCAAGGATCTGAAGCTGGAGAGGCCGATGGCGGAGACCCCGACCCACTGGATCACCATGGGGTTCCACCCCGACCTGGACGAGGCCGCCCGAATCGCCCTGCGGGACGCCATCGAGTGGCTGGTCCGGAACAGGGGGCTCGGCCGGGAGGAAGCATACTCCCTGTGCAGTCTGGCGGTCGATCTACGTGTGACCCAGCTGGTAGACAAGGACAAGGGGATCCACGCCATGATCCCCAAGGCGATCTTCAAGGAGTAATCCATGGACATAGAGCCCATAGGCGTCGTTCACTCGCCGGTATCCGACCCCGGTGAGATGCCCTTCGAGGGGGTACCGGCCTGGATTGAGCTGTCTCCCCGCTTCGAAGCCGGACTGGACGGGATCACCAGCGGGACCCACATTCAGGTGATCGGCTGGCTGCATCTCGCGCAGCGGGACACCCTCCAGGTAACTAAGACCCGCCGCGCCTCCGACCTGCCTCGGGGGGTCTTCGGGCTCAGGTCCTCCCACCGGCCGAACCCACTCGGCCTGACCACCAGCCGGCTGGAGCGGGTGGAGGGATTGAAGGTACATGTGGAGCGGCTCGACCTGGTGGACGGCACGCCGATCGTCGACATAAAGAGATACTCTCCCAGCTGGGATTGCGTTTTCTCCGCCCGAAGCTCCCGTGACCTGCGCTTCCCGGATAAGGCGGACCGCCGCCCCGTCTACGACTCCATGATGGTGGAGGCGACCAACTTCCATGGGGAATCGTGCGTGGGGGTTGCCCTGGGCGTGCGGATCCTCTATCACGCCATGTCCGAGTGGGAGGTGGCTCAGAAGGACCCGAAGGTGGTCGTGCACCTGGGGGAGGATGGCTGCGTCTCCGACTCCCTCCAGGGGCTGACCGGGGCTACCCTGGGGAACGGTCGGCTGAAGGTGCCGGGAGGAAGGACTTTCCGGCTGGCCTACAGCAACCGGAGGGTGCTGGCCTACCATCCCAGGGATCTCCCGCCGGACACGACCGTGGAAGGGGTGCTGGCCGCCGAGATCGACGACCTCTTCGCCGTCCGTTCGGACGTCTACGCCGAGGGGAGCGGACCCCACGGCGGCAGGCCTGCCAAGCGGGCGCCCTCGCCGGAGAAGCAGGCGCTGCTGCTGGAGCGGGTGAGCCGGGCGCTGGTGGACGGCAGGCTGCCCTGCGCCGTGGCGCATCGCCTGGCCGAGGAGCTGGGGGTCGGCGTCCCCGACATCGGCTGGGCGGCCGATGCCGGTAAGATTCGCATCACCAAGTGCCAGTTGGGGTGCTTCAAGTAGCTGTCAGCTAATTGCTCGACACACAGGAGCTATGCATGGCTGAATCCAAGTATGCGATGGTGGCGCCCGAGACCGCGCTGGAGACGGTGCTGAGACACACTCCGGTGCTGGGCTCAGAGGTGATGCCGCTGGCCGAGGCTCGGGGAAGGATGCTGGCCAGGGACCTCTGCGCCGCCGCCGATCTCCCTCCCTTTCCCGCTTCCTCGGTGGATGGCTACGCGGTGCAGAGCGGCGACCCCTCGCCCATCAGGACGGTGCTGGCCGAGGTAACAGCGGGCCTCGCCAGGGATGTGGTGGTTACCCCCGGCACCGCCGTTCGAACCATGACCGGTGCGCCGGTGGCTCCCGGGGCCGACGCGGTCGTGATGGTGGAGTACGTCGAGGAGCGGGGTGGGGAGATAAGGCTGACCCGGCCGGTCCATGCCGGCGAGAACGTCCAGCCGGCCGGTCAGGACGTGAAGGCGGGGCAGCTGGTGCTGCCCAGAGGCACATACCTCGGGGCCCCGGAGGTGGGGCTGCTGGCAGCGCTGGGGCAGGCCCAGGCGGAGCTGTTCCGGCGGCCCCGGGTGGCGGTGCTCTCCACCGGTGACGAGTTGGTGGAGCCCTGGGAGGAGGTGGGTCCCGCCAAGATCCGGGACAGCAACCGCTACGCCCTTATGGCGGCGGTGGAAGCGGCCGGGGGGATCCCCATCTCCCTGGGGATGGTGAAGGACGTCCGCTCGGAGCAGCAGGAGAGGATCCGGCAGGGGCTGGAGACGGCGGACGTGCTGATCACCTCGGGAGGGGTATCCATGGGTGTGCGGGACCTGGTGAAGGGGATCCTGGAGGAGATGGGCACCGTCCACTTCGGCCGCGTGTCCATGAAGCCGGGCAAGCCCTTCACCTTCGCCATCGTGGGGGAGAAGGTGGCCTTCGGGCTCCCGGGCTTTCCCGTGTCCTCCCTGGTCACCTTCGAGCTGTTCGTGCGGCCGGCGCTGCTGAAGATGCAGGGCTATCCGGAGGTCACGCGACCCCGTGTGGAGGCGGTTCTGGACCACGACGTGACGCCGGCGGCCGATCGAACCGAGTTTCAGAGGGCGGTGGTACGGTGGGAGGGTGGCGCCCTTAGGGCCTCCACCACCGGGCTGCAGTCCTCGGGGCGGCTCATCTCCATGGCGGGAGCCAACGCCCTGTTGATCTTTGCCCCAGGCCGGAAGCGGCTGGCCGGTGAGGCCGTGACGGCGATCCTCACCGGCCCCCTTCGATAACCCTACATCCCCTTCAGCTTCGCCATGATACTGGGGACTTCCCGGTGGATGGTGTTGGTGAAGCGGAGGACGATGGGGCCGTCCTTCTCGGTCTCGTTCCGGGCGGCGATCCACTCCGGGTCGCCGGCGAAGGCATCCCAGCACTTCTCTCGCTCGGCCAGGCTGTTCCACTGAACGAGGTAGGTGAGCTGGTTGCTGACGCCCAGCACCGGCTCCAGGAACAGCAAGGGCTTAATCCCGTGCTTCTTGAACAGCTCCAGGGTGATGTTGGCAAAGCGGTTGATGATGGCCGGCATCCGACCCGGGGCTATCTCGTAGACGCGCAGTTCGTACAGCATCGGACCCTCTCCTCGTTTGATGGGTTTCGGTTGGGGGCAGTCTAGGCAGCCTCGTGGACCGGCGTCAAGGCGTGCAGATCACATTCCTCATGCCCACCATCCCGGTGGACCCCATCGTAGCATCTCGAGACACCCATTGACAGGCCGAACATATCATCTCCCTACTCTCTTGCATTGGATACCGTGTGAGCTCGGCCCCATGCCCTAAGGCTGAATCCCACCCGCCCCTGCACCACCCAGACGACCCTGATCGGACCGACCCCATACCGCCGGTGTCTCGCTTCGTCCGGTGGGGCCGGCAGCGCTGCCGGCCTGCATCGCCTCTCTGCTGCCCTTGCGCCCCCTCCCCTCGAAAGGTATAGAATTACAGCCTTGCGGTTGCTGCCCCCGGACTCCGGCGAGCAGCTGAAGGAGCCATTCATCGTGTCTATCGAGGACCCATCCCACGCCATCGCGAAAGAGGCATTGTCCGGCTATCGTTGGGTCATGCTGGGGATAGCCTTCCTGGTTCAGACGAGCAACGCGCTGGCCACTCAGGCCGTGGCTCCCCTGGCGCCCCTCTTCCAACCCGAACTGGGGTTGAGCAAGTCGGAGGTGGGGCTGTTCTCCTCCATCATCTACGCGGGCTCGTGGGGGGTGCTGATCATCGCCGGGTCCCTCTGCGATCGCTTCGGCGTCCGAAGGCTGATCTCTCTGGCGCTGGTGGTCATCGGTCTGGTGATGCTGTCGATGTCGCGAGTGGGGTCGTTCCTGGCGGCGGCGACGGTGATGTTCGTCGCTGGGATCGGCGGGGGAGTCGTGATGCCGGGGTCGACCAAGATCATCATGGACTGGTTCCCGCCCCAGGCTAGGGCTACGGCCATGGGGCTCAAGCAGGCAGGGGTGCCCCTGGCCGGTATTCTCACTGCCGCGACCCTGCCGGTCATCGCTCTCGCCGTCGGATGGCGCTCCGCCATCTCAGTGGTGGGGTTCGTCATAATCGCCAGCGGACTCGCCGCGGGGATCCTGGCGCGAGATGTGGCGGCGCCCCCTCGGGCGGCGCGCAAGGGATCCCTTGGGGCGGGCCTCGGCGCTGTGATCCGAAACCGGGCTCTGTGGGCCGTCAGCGGCGTGTCGGTCTTCTACGTTACGGCGCAACTGGCTCTCGTCAGCTACCTGGCGCTCTATCTAAAGGAGGTGCTGCTGGTCCCCGTGGTGCCCGAGGAGCATACTCGCATCGTGGTGGCCGGAGGCTACCTGGCCCTTTGCCAGGCCGGTGGCGTCTTTGGCAGGGTCTTCTGGGGCGTGGTGAGCGATCGTCTGTTCAACGGGCGGCGGATGGTGGTGCTGGCCATCATCGGGGTGCTTTCAGCCCTGGTCTCCCTGATCGTGGCTCGTCTGGAGCCGGGCGTCTCCCTGGGGTGGCTGTCACTCGTGCTGTTCGCCTACGGTGCCACGGCCATCGGCTGGAACGGTCTCTACCATGCGGCGATGGCCGAGGCTGCCGGCCGGCGGTTCGCCGCGACAGGCACCGGGATGGGCATGACCCTCAACCAGTTTGGGGTCATAGCGGGGCCGCCACTGTTCGGCTTCGTGGTGGACGTGAGCGGTTCCTATCAGATAGGGTGGACCCTGTTGGCCGGCTTCTGTGTCGCGGGTGTGCTTCTGTCGGTGTACAATGCTCGGGGGGAGGGACAGATTGAGTAGAGCGGCGGCCGGGGCAAAACGGGTAGCTTTCCTCCTGGGGCTGGTGCTGAAGGCCCTCTATCCTGCCGACAATCATGCCTGGCCGGAAGACGATGGCCCGGAGGAGGAATAGGGGATGAGCGTGTTCAGCCTCCCGGAGGGTGCTCAGGAGACGGGGAAGTCGGGTCCTGCGCCGCTGGTGCAGCTTCGAGAACTGGTGGTGCGACGGGCCGGCAAGGTGGTGCTGGAGATCCCCCATCTGGAGCTGTTGGAGGGGGAGGTTCTGGCGATCATCGGCCCCAACGGAGCGGGAAAGAGCACTCTCCTCCACGTCCTGGCCCTGCTTCTCCCGGCAGCGGCGGGAGAGATGTGGTTCGCCGGCCACCGGGTGACCAGGGGCGACGATCTGGTGAAGCTGCGGCGCAGGATGGCCGTGGTGTTCCAGGAGCCGCTGCTGCTGGATAGCTCGGTGAAGGGCAACGTGGCCTCAGGGCTTTGTCTGCGGGGGACCCCCCGGAGGGAGGCGGAGGAGCGGGCGCAACACTGGATGAAGCGATTCGGCCTGGAGGGACTGGCGGACCGCCCGGCCCGCCAGCTTTCGGGAGGCGAGGCCCAGCGGGTGAGCCTGGCTCGCGCCTTCGCCCTGCAGCCGGAGCTGCTGCTGCTGGACGAGCCCTTCTCGGCCCTGGATGCCCCTACACGGGCGTCGATCTTCGAGGATTTCGAGCGGGTGCTGCGGGAGAGCAGCATAACCACCCTGTTCGTGACCCACGACCGGACCGAGGCGATGCGGTTGGGAACCCGCATCGCGGTGATGATGGAGGGCTCGGTCGTTCAGGTGGGGGAGCCGGAGGAGGTCTTCTGCTTCCCCGTCGACGAGAAGGTCGCGGCCTTCGTAGGGGTGGAGAACCTCGTCCCAGGGCGGGTGGTGGAGCAGCGGGAAGGGCTGGCGGTGGTGGCCCTCAGGGATGCCGGCATCGAGGTAGTGAGCGACGCCCCGTCGGGCCGGCAGGTGCTGGCCTGCCTCAGACCCGAGGATGTGGTCGTCGCCCCGGCGCCCGCGGGTCTGCCGGCCAGCAGCGCCCGCAACAAGCTGCGGGGCAGGATCACCCGCCTTACGCCCCTTGGCTCTCAGGTGAGGGTATCGCTGGATTGTGGCTTCCCCCTGGTGGCCCTGATCACCCGGCGCTCCGCGGAGGAGCTGGCGTTCCAGGAGGGGACGCAGGTGCTGGCCTCCTTCAAGGCCACCGCGGTACACCTCATAGAGCGGTAGAGCCAGTTATCCTACGATCCCTCCGGATCAGCTGCTCTTCGGCCTCGACGGGTACCAGTCTCATTGCCGGTGTCCTAGCCCTTCTCGGTGAGGGCGTGGAGCATCTCCACCTGCTGCTGCAGCATCGCTATCTGTTGCTGCTGCATCTCCACCAACTCTGCCCACTGGGTCTCGCGAAGGGCGTCCAGCTTCTCGTGGAGTCGCTCGATCTCCATCTCCGCCTTCAGGTTCACCTCGTAGTCGTGCTCCGCCCTGATCCTGTCCTTGGACTCCTGTCGGTTCTGGCTCATCATGATGACGGGCGCCTGGAGGCCGGC
>DAHVXI010000051.1:0-26802 GCA_027356795.1 Chloroflexota bacterium
CTCTGTCTTGGGCAGGCAGGAGCGATGGCTGTTGTGGCGGCCCCTGGACTCCGAGTCCAAGGAGGAGAGGTGTCACCTGGGTCAGGCGACCATAGAGCGATGGCTGGTGAAGGCGGGCATAGAAGCCAGGAAGAGTGTGCCGGGGCAACTGGAAGGGGTGGCGACTTCTGGCCAGGTGGCCACGGATGGGCTGTGGGCGCGGCTGGCGAAAGGGAAGAAGAGGGTAGTGCTGCTGCTGGTGGATACGGTGACTGGCGTGATATGGCCGCCGGTGAAAGCCAGCGGGGAAGATAGCGATCTCCAGTGGGGGCGGCTGTTCAGGAGAGCGAAGCTCTCTGGGCTGGACCTGGACCAGTTACGAGGAGTGGTAAGCGACGGAGCCCGAGGGCTGATCTGGTACCTGGACAGGGCGCTGGGCTGGGTGAACCACCAACGCTGCCACTTCCACCTGTGGCGGAACCTGAGCGGGGAGTTGGCTGCTCGGGTGAACGAAGCAGCAACGGGGCTGGTGGGGGCAGCGGCCAAGGCGGTTAAGAAGAAGGTTCGAGGGGAATTGGTGGCCCTGATACGCGGGGTGCTGGATGCCCGAAGCGAGAAGGAAGCGGAGGCGGCCCTGGCGAAGCTGAAGGCGCATCAGCTTGGGGGGAAGCTGGCGACGCTGCTGGAAGAGCATCTGGATGCGGCGATGGTGTACCTGCTGGAGTACAACCGAGGGTTGGCGCGGGTCTCTCCAGAATGGTGCTGGCGGGACTTTCGCCTCCGACTGAGTCGAGGGCGGAACCACAGGTCGGACGAGCGGCTGGAGCGTTCGGCCTTGGTTTGGGCGATCTATCGGAACTTCACTCCCAGCCAAAGGAGGAGCGAGCGCAAACGACACTACCGGCACCCGGGCCTAAGCCCCCTAGCCGTAGCGGGTGCCCCACCAGGAGAGGCGAGCTACTTAGACGCCCTGGCCGTTTGACGACGGTCCAGGGAGGACCACCTGCTGCCCCTCATGGGGCAGCCAGGGGAACATGCCTTCCCAATCGCAGTTCACCAGCCACCAACACGCCCTCAAACTGCCCAACACAAGGTGGAGCCGAGCCGAGCCGAATAGAACAGCGCCACCTGGGGCGGATTATGTATAATGGTAATTTGCACAATGGTGATCTGTTTGTCTTCTTGGAGGATTCTCCGTGACCAGTGACGAGCACTCGCGACCGATATCGTCCGAGAGCCCTGCTAAGCCACCTGTGGGATTTCACCCCGACCTGGTGTGGCGAGAGGAGGTGGTCGGCTCCCGGCCGGGCGACCGGGTGGTCCGCATCGCCCGCCATCGCAACTTTCATGGGGTTGGCCCCGGCATCCTTCTCCCTCGCCCCGAGGCGACGGTGCCCCACGATGGAATCGGCAGGTTTTGGTGGCGAGCCAAGCATCTGCTGGTGGGCCAGCCCATCTCCTCGGCCAACGAGTCCCAGGAGCGGCTGAACAAGATCAGGGCGTTGGCGGTGCTCTCCTCGGATGCCCTCTCCTCGGTGGCGTACGGCACCGAGGCGGCCATGCGGACGCTGATCCTTGCGGGTGTGGCGGCCCTATCCCTCACCCTGCCCATCTCGGTGGTTATCGCCCTGCTGTTGATCATCGTGGCGACCAGCTACCAGCAGACGATTCAGGGCTACCCCTCGGGCGGCGGGTCCTACGTCGTGGCCCATGAGAACCTTGGTCGGCTTCCGGGCCTGACCGCCGCCGCGTCCCTGCTGGTTGACTACGTGCTGACCGTAGCGGTATCCGTGGCGGCTGGAGTCGCCGCCCTGGTCTCCGCCTTCCCCGGCCTTGGGTCTTACGACGTGGCGTTGGCCGTCGGCTCAGTGGTGCTGATCATGCTGCTGAACCTGAGGGGCGTGCGGGAGTCGGGCACCGTCTTCGCTTTTCCCACCTACGTCTTCGTCTTCTCCATCCTGGGACTGATCGGATGGGGGGTGTTCCGCCTGGCTACGGGGGGCATCCCCTACGAGCCCGGGCCCGCCGGCGCCAAGGCTGGAACGGAGACCCTGACCTGGTTCCTGCTGCTTTCGGCTTTTGCCAAGGGTTGCACGGCGATGACCGGAACCGAGGCCATCTCTAACGTCGTGCCGGTCTTCAAGGCGCCGGAGATCAAGAATGCTCGGATGACCCTGGGCTGGATGGCCGGGCTGTTGGCCGTCATGTTCGTGGGCATCTCTTTCCTGGCCAGCCACATCGGAATCATCCCCGATCCCTCTGAGGATGAGACGGTCCTCAGCCAGCTAACACGGCTGATCACCGGCCAGGGTCCCTACTACTATCTGGTGCAGTTCTCCACGACCATGATCCTGGTGCTGGCAGCCAATACCAGCTACGTCAGCTTCCCTCGGCTGCTGTACGTCATGGCCCGGGATCGATACGTGCCCCGCTGGTTCGGGTTGCGGGGCGATCGCCTCGCCTTCTCCATCGGGATCTTCGCTCTGACCATCTTCTCTTGCCTTCTGCTGGTCGTCTTCGGGAGCAACGTGGAGAGGCTGCTGCCCCTGTACGCCATCGGTGTGTTCACCGGCTTCACCCTGAGCCAGTCCGGGATGGTTCTCCACTGGCTGAGGGGCGACGACCCCAATCGGCGGCGCAAAGCCATCGTCAACGGCGTTGGCGCGGTGGCAACGGGGGTGGTTGCCCTGGTGATCGCGGTCACCAAGTTCGCGGAGGGGGCCTGGATGGTGATCCTGATCGCCCCCATGCTCATTCTGTTGTTCCTCATGATCCACGGGCACTACGTCCGCATCGCCAAACAGTTGCGGACCCAGGCGCCGGTAAAGCCAAAGGGAACGCCTCCCCTCGTGCTGGTGCCCATCTCCAGCCTGAGCCTGGTGGCGCGCCAAGCCCTGGCTTTCGCCCAGGATCTGAGCAAGAGGGTGGTGGCCATCCACGTTACCTCGGAGCTGGAAGAGGCGGACAGCCTGCGAGCCCAGTGGCAGGAGGTGGTTGGGAACATCCCGCTGGTGATTATCGAGTCGCCCTACCGGCTGCTGCTGCCGCCGCTGCTGGCCTACGTGGATGCGGTGCGGGACCTCGACCCCGACGAGACGATCCTCGTGGTGTTGCCGGAGTTCGTCCCCAGGCACTGGTGGGAGCAGATTCTGCACAACCAAACCGCCCTGCGATTGAAAGGGGCGCTCCTCTTCCGGTCCAGGGTGGCCGTGACCAGCTTCCCCTATCAACTGGCCGAGTAGCGCCGGGCGAACCCCGGATTCGATTCGTGGCGGGCGGCAGTGCGAGGGCGACGGCCTTCCCGGGTGCCGCCCGCCATTTTGCCACCCCCTCCGAATGGCAAGAAGTATGCAGTTCATCAGTCTTTGACAAGTCCGATGGTTGGTGAGTAGAATTCGCCGTTCTGTTTGGATATCCCTGATGGGCCGCGGTTCGCTCGTGCGACGGGCCGCCGCGGAGTTGATCGCGAGGTGGAGAGGTGCTCAACCGGAGTAGGATCCTGGTTCCGGTTGCCGGGAATCCCCTCGACGAGGAGATGGTGGCATATGCGGCTGAACTGGCGAAGCGCAGCCATGCCAGGTTGTACTCGATTTACGTCATCGAGGTGAAGCGGACGCTTCCGCTGGAGATCGATCTACCCGCGGAGGTGGAGAAGGGGGAGGAGATCCTCCAGAGGGCCGAAGAGGTGGCGCGTCGCTCCAAGCAGGACATCGAGACTGAGGTCCTACAGGCCCGGGACGCGGGGACCGCCATCGTGGAGGAAGCGGAGCGTCGGGGCATCGATCTGATCGTGATGGGCTTGAGGTACCGAAAGCAGTACGAGCAGTTCTACCTCGGCAGCACCGTGATGTACGTCCTGAAGAATGCCTCGTCCAGAGTGTGTGTATGCAGGGAGCCGATCCCTTGAGTCGCTGCCCGCCTTGTGGAGCGGGAATGTCAGGAGGGGACACGCAGGGATGAAGATAATCGTTATGGGGTGCGGACGGGTCGGCAGCCGCCTGGCCAACGTGCTGGATTCCGAGGGCCACGAGGTGACTGTAGTCGACCGCAACAGCGCCTCTTTCAAGCGTCTCCGGGCGGACTTCGGCGGGAAAACGGTGCTGGGTACGGGCATCGACGAGGATGTGCTCAGGCGTGCCGGTGTCGAACACGCGGATGTCTTCGTCGCCACCACCGAGGGCGACAACCGCAACATCATGTCGGCGCAGATCGCCCAGAAGGTGTTCAACGTGCCGATGGTGATTGCCCGAACCTACGATCCGGGGCGGAGTGAGATCTACGAGAAGCTGGGGCTGAAGACCTACTGTCCGACGCTGGTGGGGGCCCGCCTGCTTCACGAGATGATCTTGGGGAAGGGATAGATGTATATCGTCGTTGTTGGCGGCGGGAAGGTTGGCTACTACCTTACAAAGGAGCTTTTGGAGCAGGGCCACGAGGCCCTGTTGATCGAAAGGAACGCGGAGAGGGTCGACCAGATCGTCGAGGATCTGGGAAACGTCGCCCTGAAGGGCGATGGCTGTGAGGTGGCCACTCTGCAGGACGCAGGGGTCGGCCGGGGTGACGTGCTGGTAGCGGTGACGGGAGACGACGAGGACAACCTGGTCTCTTGCCAACTGGCCAAGAACCATTTTGGCGTGCCCAGGACCATCGCGCGGGTCAACAACCCCAAGAACGAGCCCCTCTTTCGGCTGCTGGGGATCGACGTCACCGTGAGTGCCACCACCATCCTGATGTCGATGATCGAGCACGAGATGCCACGGAGGGCGCTGCTTCACCTGCTGGCCATCCAGCGGATGGGGGTGGAGATCGTCGAGGCGGTGCTCAACCCAGGGGCCCGCGGGGTGGGAAAGAATATCAGCGACCTGGCCCTTCCGGCGGAGTCCTCCATCGCGGCCGTCATCCGAGGCGGAGCCTTCTTGATCCCCTCGGGCCCGCTGATGCTGCAGGAGGGAGACGAGTTAATTGCGCTGTGCAGGCCCGAGCAAGAGGCCGATCTGCGCAACGCGCTTCTGGGTACTTCCTAGTCCGCCATCTCCCACTCCGGGACGAACTTGGACCACCCGTCGTAGCTCTGAAGGTGCTGGTACAAGATGTAGTAGCTGTTGTTCTTCGGCTCGAAGGGCAGCCGAAGCAGCTTCATCTTGCTCTCCTCCAGGGTCTTGCCACCTTTGCGGTGGTTGCAGCCGCGGCAGGCGCTCACCAGGTTCTCCCAGCTGTGCTTGCCGCCCCTGTGGCGGGGCACCACGTGGTCGATGGTTAGATCCTTGGTCTTGGCGCCGCAGTACTGGCAGACGTGGTGGTCCCGATGGAAGATCTCGCGCCTCGACAGCTTGACCCGCGGGCGAGGCCGCTTGATCAGGTAGACCAGGCGGATGACCGAGGGCTTCGGGAAGGTGCGGGAAGGGGTCCGAATACCGCCGGCACCATGCTCCAGCACCTCCGCCTTTCCACCATCCACCAGGACCAGGGCGCGCTTGGTGTTGCAGATGTTGAGCGGCTCGTAGTTTTGATTCAAAACTAAGACAGACTCCATTGCGTGTCCAACCCCCAACAGTGAGCTAACTCCACTGCCAACTACAATTCTAACACCCGCCCTGGGGCCGTTCAACGACAATGGCCGGCGCGGCACCCTCCGAAGCTTCGATTCCCCCACGCCCAGCCGCCAACCAGTAGAGCGGAGGCTTCATCCGGCCGTTTTCCGGCACCGACTGGGGCCTCCATCCCGCGACGTCGACGTGGCCGACGCCGTCGTTAGGCCCGGGCGCGCCCTGCGCACGTTACGTGCCCATCGGCCATGCCCCTGGAGAGGTGCGAGCGCGGTGTGGCGCAAGCACCCAATTCGCGCCACGAGAGTATAATGGCTGATGCAGGCATGCTGCTCGGCGCACTGCCACTAACTGTGATGGGAGTGCTCAACAATATGAAAGGCGATGAGGATTTGCCCGAGAAGGTTGCGCCCCAGGCTTCCCAGCGTCAGTACAACCCCTTCGACGATGTTGTCGAGACCATCGATAGGGCGGCGGTCTATCTGGACTACGAAGCGGGGATCATCGACCGCATCAAGCACCCGAAGCGGCAGGTGATCGTCTCCCTGCCCATCCGCATGGATTCGGGCGAGACGAGGGTGTTCATCGGCTATCGGGTGCTCCACGACACCACGCGGGGGCCGGGCAAGGGGGGCATACGTTTTCATCCCGGGGTGACCCTGGACGAAGTGAAGGCGCTCGCGGCCTGGATGAGCTTCAAGTGCTCCGTGGTGGACATCCCGTTCGGTGGCGCGAAGGGCGGCATCGTGTGCGATCCGGCCACCCTGTCGGAGGGCGAGCTGGAGCGACTCACGCGCCGCTACATCGGCGAGATCTTCGACCTGCTGGGACCCAACATCGACATACCGGCGCCGGACGTGGGCACAAATCCCCAGACCATGGCCTGGATCATGGACACCTTCAGCATGAAGAAAGGGTTCATCGAGCCGGGTGTGGTTACCGGCAAGCCGGTCGGGCTGGGGGGATCGGCGGGGCGGATCGAGGCAACCGGTCGGGGGTTGCTGTACGTGGCCCGGGAGGCGCTGCGCCACTACGGGCAGGCGCTGGTGGGTACCAGCTTCGCCATCCAGGGTTTCGGCAACGTGGGCTCCAGCGCGGCCAGGCTGCTCTACGAGGCGGGGGCCCGAGTGGTCGCCGTAAGCGACGTCAGCGGCGGCATCTACAACCGGAACGGCCTGGACATCCCGGCGCTGCTGCAGCACGTGAAGGCGAACCGGTTCGTGAACGGTTTCCCCGGCACTGAGGCCCTCACCAACGAGGAGTTGCTCGCCTGCTCCTGCGACGTGCTGCTCCCCGCGGCGCTGGAGGGACAGATCACCGAGAAGAACGCCGGCAGCATATCGGCCAAGCTGGTGCTGGAGGGGGCCAACGGCCCCACCACCCCCGAGGCCGACGCGATCCTGGCCAAGAGGGGGATCAAGCTGGTCCCGGACATCCTGGCCAACGCGGGCGGGGTGGTGGTCAGCTACTTCGAGTGGGTCCAGGATCGCTACGGCTACTTCTGGAGAGAGAGCGAGATCCGCGAGCGGCTGGAGGAGAAGATGGTGGTCTCCTTCCGGGACGTGGCCGAGACCGCCGAGAGACACCAGGTGGATCTCCGCATGGCCGCCTACATCCTGGCCGTGGGCCGGGTGGCCGAGGCCAAGCGGCTCAGGGGTCTGTACGCGTAGCGGACCGCGACGTAGCTGTGCGGGCGAAGTTGACCCCATAGCCGGTCAAGTAGTAGTATTGGCCAATCCTTCCACCCGTTCAGCCTGCTGAGTCTCGGATATCGCCGTTTCGCGTTCTCAAGCGGGGTGCTCTCACGCCCATGGACGATCGAGAGAGCGGCAGCGACGCCCTCCATAGCTGTCCCTACCTGGGGCTCGCCAGCGATCCCTCGCTCCACTGTTCCTTCCTCACCTCCTCTCACCGCTGCTTCCGCTGGCCCACCCCCCAGCCGGTAGACTACCAGCAGCAGCGCAGCCACTGCCTTTCGGCCAACTTCCACGGCTGCTCCTGGTTCGTGTCTGCCCTGGAGGACCCTCCGGATCGCCGGCGCCGGAGCTACTCTCGCACCGGATACGCGGGGCTGCTGGGGGTGGTGGTGGCAGCCGCCCTGGTCGTTGCGACCCTGGTCTACTTCAGGCCCTGGTCTCTGCTTCTCCCCGTCGCCTCGGACGCCGGCAGGGCGGCTCTGGGGGCGGAGCCTCCGGCCACCGGACCCTCCCCCGCCGCGACGTCGACGATGGTTCCCGAGCCCACCCCCGAACCCGCGGCGCTGGCCGCCTCCCTGACGCCCCCGCCATCTCCCACCGCGGAGAGGCAGAGGGCAGCAGCGGGGTCCTCGGCGACCGCCCCTCCGGCCACGGCGCCGGCACCTCGGGCGCCGGCTACGCCGGCGGCCCATCTACCGATCTCGACGCCGGCCCGACCGATGACCACGCCTGGGGCTACCCCCTCCGGAGTACCCGGCTCGGCGGCCGTGAGGGTCTACACGGTGAAGGAGGGGGATAACCTCTACTCCCTCGCCAGGACCTTCGGGGTCACGGTGCAGGAGTTGATGAAGGCGAACAACCTGCAGGATGGGGCCTACCTGCGGGTGGGGCAGACGTTGGTGGTGCCGGCGGCGGGGCACTGATCGGGAGGGCGGCGCGCCAGGACCCCCTCTCCCTCTGGGAGAGGGTCAGGGTGAGGGCTGTTTGGTTGGCGACGTCTCAGCCCTCACCCGCCCTTCGGGCGGCCTCTCCCAGAGGGAGAGGCGGTAAGGGAGCTACCGCCTCGTTCCCCGGCTGCTCGACGTTCGGCGCCTATCGTTGCGCGGCTGCGGGGTCGCCCGGTAGCTGGGGGCCGAGATGGGGCAGAGGGTGCTCACCTTCAGATCCGCCAGGCGGGAGGCCAGCCTCTCGTCCAGGCTGTCCAGCTCGTCCATGGTCAGGTTGGTGGTGATCACCGTCGGAAGACGGTGGTTGTACCGATGGTTGATCAGCTGGAACAGCTTCTCCTGTGCCCAGGGGGTGCTGCTGTGGGCCCCCAGGTCGTCCAGGATCAGGAGGGGAGCCGCGCGGATCGCCTCGAACAGCTCGTCGTAGGGTATCTTGCTGTCCGGGCTGTAGGCGGAACGGAGGTGGTCCAACAGGTCGGGGATCACCACGAAGGACACCTGCCACCCCTCTCCGATCAGCTGATTGGCGACGGCGGCGGCCAGGTGGGTCTTGCCGCAGCCGGTGGGGCCCAGCAGCACCAGCCAGAGGTGAGGCTCCTCCGCGAACTCTGTGGCCAGGTTGTAGGCCTGCCGCAGGCTGTCCAGCGCCTTCTCGTCCACCGCCTGGCCCCGACGGTCGAAGTTGTCGAAGGTCATCCCCCGCAGCAGCTCGGGTAGCTCGCCCCCCAGCTTCTCCTGGGCCGCCGACTGTCGCTCCTCCACCGTGCACACCTTGCAGAGACCGGGGTCGGTCATCCTGGAGCGCAGTCGTTCCTCCAGCTCCTCCAGGGGACGGTTGCAGGTGATCACCGTGGGCAGTTGGGCGTTGTAGCGGTGGTTGAAGATCTGAAACAGCTTCTCCTGGGCCCAGGGGGTAGCGCTCTGGGTCCCCAGGTCGTCCAGGATCAGGAGGGGCGCGGCCTTCACGTTCTCGAACAGCTCGTCGTAGGGCACCTCGCTGTTGGGGCTGAAGGAGGATCGGAGGTGATCCAACAGGTCCGGCACCACGACGAAGAGCACCGACTCGCCGATCAGCAGCCGCTCGTTGGCGACGGCGGCGGCCAGGTGGGTCTTGCCGCAGCCGCTGGGGCCGAGCAGCACCAGCCACCCTTCGGGGGCGCCGGCGTAACCCCGGCAGAGGCTGTAGGCCCGGCGGTACCGCTCCCGGCTGCGGGGATCCGGGTTGCGCCCCTCCTTGGTCAGGTTGTCGAAGGTGAGCCGGACCAGGGGACCCAGATTGCTGAGCCGCTGGAGCCGCTCTCGCCGCTCTTTGGTGATGACTTGAGAGCGGCAGCGACAGGGGACCAATTTGGCGAACTCGGGGTCGCCCGGCGGACGGTCCAGCCGCAGGTAGCCCGCCCCCTTGCAGAGGGGACAGGTGGGCTCCTCCTGGGTCTCGTCGCTATCGCTGGAGGAGGTGGGCGTATTTTCCTTCGAGGTACTTTGAAGGGGACCCAGACCCTTTAGGATATCGCTTACCCTTTCCATCCTCACCTCTCCCGTCGGTGGCCCAGTTCTCCAGGATGCGGCGCACGTAGCGCCAGTTGCGCCGGTTGTAGCTGACGGCCTCTCGGAAGGCGTCTTGGATCCAGTCCGGGGGGTACGCCTCCTCCGCCTGCTGCAGCTCCTCGGCGATCAGCGGCGTGAGGAGGCCGATGTTCTGCTCGTACAGGTCGTAGATGCTGGCGCGCTGCTCCGGCAGCACCGCCCAATCCACTCGGGCGGCGCCCTGGCCCAGGCTCAGCTCTCCCCTCTCCGCCCGCTTCAGCATCTCCCGGTTCAGGGCAGTGTTCAGCAGGTAGCATCGGTCCTCGGCCTCCCCCTCCTGGAGCGCCACCCCCAGCAGGGTGCCTCGGGTACATGCCCTGTCCAGGGCCGATATGAGCCGCCGTTCGGGGGGCTCCGCACCCGCCTGCTGCAGGGCCGTCAGCAGGCAGCGGTCGGCCGACAGCTCGCTCAGCCGGACTAGACGGGGCAGCCCCCGCTTCTCGTACAGCACCCGGAACAGGTAGAGGGTCACCTTCAGCTCCGCCGGGTCCTGGATCTCCCCCAGCAGGGAGCTGAAGAAGAGGTTCGGCACGGGCGTATAGCGCATCCGGTCGGGAAAGCCGTGGAACTTCTTCATGATGCGCCCCCGACCCCCTTACTCATGGCGATACGCCTCCAGGTCCACGAAGCGGGTGGACTTGTCCAGGAACAGCAGCGAGAACTGGCCGGTGGGACCGTTGCGGTGTTTTGCCAGGAGGATGTCGGCGATCCCCTTTTTGTCCGTGTCCTTGTTGTACATATCCTCGCGGTAGATGAAGAGGACGATGTCGGCGTCCTGCTCTATGGATCCGGATTCGCGAAGGTCCGACAGCATCGGGATGTGGGGGGTGCGGGCCTCCACGGCGCGGGAGAGCTGGGAGAGGGCGATCACCGGGCCGTTCAACTCTCGGGCTATCGCCTTCAGCGATCGGGAGATCTCGGAGATCTCCTGGACCCGGTTGTCCCCCGAGCGCCCCGTGGTGATCAACTGGAGGTAGTCCACCACCAACATGTCGATCCCTATCTCGGCGTGAAGCCGTCGGGCCTTGGAGCGCAGCTCCGTCAGGTTGATGGAGGGGGTGTCGTCGATGTAGATGGGGGCCTCGGAGAGCTGCTCGAAGGCGTGGTGCAGCTTCCTCTGCTCGGCGTCGTTGATCAGCCCCAGCCGCAGCCTAGTGGCGTCGACCCCGGACTCGGAGCAGAGGAGGCGGTGGGCCAGCTGCTGCTTGGACATCTCCAGGCTGAAGACGGCACAGGTGGCGTGGTGCCGGACCGCGGCGTTCTGGACGATGTTCAACGCCCAGGTGCTCTTGCCCATGCTGGGCCGGGCCGCCACGATGACCAGGTCGGAGCGCTGCAGTCCCCCGGTCAGCTTGTCCAGTTCGATGTACCCGCTGGGTATCCCCCTGCCGCTCTCCTCGTCGGCCGCCCGAAGCTCCATCTCCTCCAGGTAGTCGCCCAGGATGGCCCCCAGCGGCTCGAAGTCCCTGCTGACCCGCCGCTGGGAGACGTCGAACAGCAGCTGCTCGGCCTTCTCCAGGGTGGTGTCCAGGTCCAGGGTGTCGTCGTAGGCGACCCCCGCGATCTTGCCGGCGGCGGAGATCAGGCGGCGCTTGACCGCGGTCCGCTCCACGATGCGGGCATAGTGTTCCACGTGGACGGCCGTGGGGACGACGCCGATCAGGTGGGAGAGGTAGCCGAGGCCGCCCACCTCCTCGTAGCGTCCCGCCCGCTTCAGCTCATCGCTGACGGTCAGGAAGTCGACCGGCTGGTGGCGGTCGTAGATCCCCAGCATGACGGAGTAGATGACGCCGTTCCGCTCCCGATAGAAGTCCTCGGGCTTCAGGAAGGAGGAGACCTTGCCCACCGCCTCCGGGTCCATGAGGAGGCTACCCAGGACGGCTTCCTCCGCCTCCGGGTTCTGAGGTGGCAGACGATCGATGGGGTGCTGGGTGTCGACGCTGTCTACAGCCATTGCTCGCTCGGGGTTGAGAGGTGAGGTCGGTTCGATGTCCTGGGTCCTCTTGGGCACTCAGGACCCAGCACTCAGGATTCAACACCCTCGTGCCGGCGGAATCGGCTCCTGTCCGGCTACTCGCCTTCCTCGCCTTCGACTACCAGGGTGACGGTGGCGCTGACGTTCTTCGAGAGCTTGATGGGCACCTTGTACTCGCCGACGTGCCGGATCGGCTCCTCGATCTCTATCTTCCGCTTGTCCACGGTCTGGCCCAACTGCTTCTCCAGCGCCTCGGCCACGTCGCCGGTGGTGATGGAGCCGTACAGCTTGCCCCCCTCGCCCACCTTGGAGCGGACGGTGACGGTGGAGCCGGAGATCGTTTTGCCCAGGCCGCGCATCTCCTCGTCGACCTTGGCCTGCCGCTTCTTATCGGCGGCCTGCCTCTCCTCGTGCTCCTTGAGGGCGGCGGGGGTAGCGGCGACGGCCAGCTTCTTGGGGATCAGGTAGTTTCGGGCGTAGCCCTCGGCGACCTCTTTGATCTGACCGGCATCACCCACCCCTCTTACTTCCTGTAGCAGCAGAACCTTCATGGGGCTTCTCCTTGGGACGCAACTTCAGCAACCTAGCGGGGCGATTATAGCAGAGGATGCCCGCGGGTGGCATGAATCGGCCTCGCGCAAAGGCGAGCGAACGGGCAGGGCGTCGATCCTGACAGAATCATAATCTTCTACTACTTGACTGATGTTGCATGCCCGAATATACTTGCTTATCGTCTCTTGTCTCTTGGCAGTAGCAGAAGCAGGTTCAGCCGGGCTGCAGGGGGAATCCTGCCGTCCGGGAAACAGGCGTGGAAGATGCGAATCGCACTCAAGGTCATCGCGGTATTGGCGGCGCTGCTTCTGTCGGCGGTCGCATGGCCGGGACCTGGGGCCGTATCTGCGGCTTCTTGCACGCCAACCGGCTTCGTCCGAGACGGCATCAACCTGACGGCAGCTGTGATAGCTTCGCCGAACACGAGCTACGCCGCGGCCGTCGATGCGGCGCCCTGCAACGTGGCTGTTTACGTGGGACCCGGCGTCACCGGGGTCGACGTGAGCGCCGAAGTCTATGGCGCCAACTACTTCGGAGTAATGGTCAACGGGGGTGGCGCGTCACTGAAGGGCGCCAACATCCACGACATCGGAGAGAGCCCATTCAACGGCACCCAGCACGGGGTTGGCGTCTATTTCGTCGGGGGTGCAACGGGCTTGGTGACCGATAGCACCGTCTCGGCATACCAGAAGGGCGGGATCGTGGCGAATGGCTCGGGAACCAAGGTCACGATCACCGACAACACCGTGACTGGACTCGGGAAGGTCGACTTCATCGCCCAGAACGGCGTCCAGATCAGCCGGGGCGCAGTGGCTGAGGTTAGAGGCAACGACATCAGCGACAACTCCTTCCGGTGCTGGTCGTGGCGAGCTTCGAATCGAAGTAGTCGTTGGTCAGCTTGGTGCGGGCAACTCCATTGGGAAGCCACAGATACACCTCCTGACCGCGAACGATGAACTCATCAGGTCGAGACCGATCCTGGTCGAGGTCACCGACGCGGCGGGGTCCCGGCGAGTCGGCAAGGACCAGGACGTGCAGCGCGTCTTCGGCTGCACCCGAATCTAGAAAGGGATTGTTGCGGATGACGTCACGGATCTGTTCGGTCGTCCGCGACAGTACCGGTATCTCATAGCCAAAACGTTCCGCGATTGCCGCGGTGACCCTGGCAGGAATCAGCTCTGCCAGTTGCGAGTCTACAGTGAAAACGACGTTACCGCTCTGGATGTAGCTTCGCACATCGCTGCATCCTACCTCGACGAAGAGCTGCACCAGCTGCTTCATCGGGAGCTTGTTCTTGCCGCCGACGTTTGTCCCTCGAAGCAGCGCAAGGTAGGTGGACGTCATTCGGTGTTGCCCTCCATGCGCTCGAACCCCTCCACGGGCTCGGAGTGCAGGACTATCGTGTAGCGATGCTGCGCCACTATGGCCTCCTCAACTGCCTCAGTCGCGCTGCAGCTGGGCGGGGTCCTGGATTGCCGTGATGCCCGGCACCCGTTGCAGATGCCGGTCGAAGGACACCACCTGGCCGTGGCCCCGGACGGCTGCTACCGCGGCGATGTAGGCGTCGGCGAAGTCGAGGCCGCCAAGGTCGTGATACCAGGTCAGCGCCTGAGAGAGCGAGTCTTGTTCCAGGACGGTGAGCACCGAGGCCGAGATCAGATCGAGGAGCCGATCGGCGATCTCTTTCCGCGGCCAGCGGTAGACCGACTCCAGCACGTAGACGACTTCAGCTAGGGTGAGAGGAGCCAGCACCAGCGAGATCCGTTGGCTCTCCCCAGCCTCGAGGATGGCAGCGACGCGGTCGGCCATCTCCCGCGGTTCGTCCGTGAGATAGCGCAGCAGGACATTGGCGTCGAGCACGGCCTCACGCATCGGTCGGCACTTCGTCCCCTGTCAGGCGCCTCGCGCGTGCCTTCCTGGCCCGGGTTCGCTCCTGGTCGAAATCCAGAACTCGGTCCACCGGGAAGGTGCCGCGGAACTCTGCGAGCCTCCGGCGTCGTATCGGCCGCACCTCCAGATGGCCAGACTCGAAGTGGAACTCCAGGGCGTCGCCCGGCTCCACGCCCAGTTGGTCGCGCACCTCTTTCGGTATGGTGATCTGGCCTTTTGAAGTGATACGGGCTGGTGCCATGCCTCTGCTTCTCCTTACCTTGAGTTCTACCTTACCTGCATCCATGACGACATGATAGCAGGTAAGGGCTACTGCGTCCAGGCTGCCCAGCCAGCGAGATCGCAGCCGGGTTTCCTGTCGCCAAATCCAGGCCAGGTAATGCCCGTCTAGAAGAAGGCGGCTGGGGTCAAATGCACCACTACGGGATGTTGTACTGGAAGCTGCTGATCCTCCACCGGCCGCCGCTCTTCTGAAAGGTCCATAGCTCCTTGCCGGTTTAGGATCTCTCGATCCCCGTGGCAGGGTCTACCAGGGCCACCCTGCTGGTGGTGCGTGCCATGGCCGAGCCTTCGCTGTCAAACGCGGAATCCTCGGCCATGACGTGCTGCAGCGCCCTGAACCGTTCCAGCGACCGAAAGCGATCCAGGATCTGCGCCTTCCCTCGCCAGTATTTCTGCGTAGCGATGTCGACTATCCAACCATCCTCGGTCTCGGAGGGCCGGAAGGAGCGCCGACGGTGAGAAAAACCGCCCCCACTGCCGTCCGGCCGGGTAGGCCATCCAGAGGACCTCGTCGTTCCTCGATAGCTAGCCCCTTCGCTGGCTCGAGCTATCGACGCCGACGTTGCAGTAGCCGGCCAGCTGCCCTCGGACGAAGAGGTCGCGCTCCGATCTCGAGCCCGAGGGCGGCTGCTCCAGCAATCCCGCAGAGATTTCTCGCAAGCCAGGCTCAGGAACTCTTCGGCAGACTTCCGCTACCAGATTGATTATGCAGCAACAGATCTACCGGTGAGGCGTGGATGAGTGGATGAAAGGAGGGAAGAGCCCTTACTCGTTCCGAGGGGGCCGAATGGGGTCTGCTCAGCCCAGCTCCGCCAGCGCTCGGCGCATCTCGGGGATGTCGGGGGTGCGCAGCAGACGGATCATCGTCTCCCGGCCCAACTGCAGCTTCTTAGCCACCTCCGGCACCCAGTGGCGGAAGATGGCCACGGCATGCTTCTCGCCGTAGTGGAGGATGGAGCGCTCGAACAGCTGCTGCAGCACCGCCAGCCGCTCGGCTCGGGTGGGGGCGGGGAGGGGCGGCAGCCCCCGGAGCGCCTGCCAGATGTCTCGGATCAGCCAGGGGTCCCGCGTGGCCCCTCGGGCCACCATGATCCCGGCGCAGCCGGTCTCCCGGAGCATCCGCAGCGCCGCCTCGGGGGAGGTCACGTCGCCGTTGCCGATCACCGGGATCCGCTCCACTGCCTCCACCACCCGCCGGACCCCGACCAGGTCCACCGTGCCCGCGAAGCCCTGGGCCCGCGTCCGGCCGTGGATCGTGATGGCGGCCACGCCGACCCTCTCCAGATTTCGGGCCAGGTCGGGCGCCACCAATGCCCCCTCCTCCCAGCCCAGCCGCATCTTCACGGTGAC
This sequence comes from Chloroflexota bacterium, assembly GCA_027356795.1. Taxonomy (GTDB): domain Bacteria; phylum Chloroflexota; class UBA6077; order UBA6077; family UBA6077; genus JAJYNT01. The sequence goes on from DAHVXI010000051.1 coordinate 15,806, forward strand.
GGGGATGGACACGGAGGCGACTACGCTCCCGGCAACTTCGACCGCCAGGTCGGGCTGCTTAAGGATGGCGGCCCCCCCTCCCCCGGAGGTGATCTCCCGCCGCGGGCAGCCCATGTTGATGTCGACGACCGCGGCGCCGCTCTCCTGAAGCCATTGGGCCGCCTCGGCCATCAGCTGGGGATCGGTGCCGTAGATCTGGTATCCCAGGGGCCGGTCCTCGGGCACGGTGGCCAGGATCTCCCGACGCCGCTTGCCCCCGCCGAACAGGACGCTCGGGGGGTTCACCATCTCGGCGTAGGCCAGCCCCAGCCCGCCCAGGGGGCGAATGCTCATGCGGAAGGGCAGGTCGGTGAAGCCCGCCATGGGGGCCAGCAGGATAGGGGTTTCCAGGGCCAGGTTGCCTATGCGCAGGGTCGTCGGTACTTGAAGGGTCTCCATACCCTAACGTTAACCGGCGTGCAGCGGGATGTCAAAGGGGCCGTGGAAACCGTAGGGCAGGGCGCTCTGCCCTGCCGCCGGCCTGTCATTGTCCGCCGGGCGGCGTGGCACAGGTCCCCGCCCTACATTGTCGATGCTATCGCCACGGGGGGGGCACGGCAGAAGACTCCACGTTATTTCGAGAACTGCTTCTCCTCCCGGGTGATGATCTCCAGCAGCGCCGGACGGCCGTCGGCGGTGACCTTCACCGCCCGCTGGATCGCAGGGATGATCTCCCCCGGCCTCTCCACCCGCTCGACGTAGGCGCCGAGCCCCTCCGCTATCTTGCCGTAGTCGCCGGAGATGAAGCGGGTGCCGTACAGCCGGGTGGCGTTGGGCAGATGCTTGTCGTAGCCCCCGAGGCAGGAGTTGTTCATCAGGATGGTCAGGGTGCCGATGTGGTTCCGTACGGCCGTCTCCAGGTCCATGCCGCTCTGGCCGAAGGCCGCGTCCCCCATGATGTTGATCACGGTCTTCTCCGGCCGGGCGACCTTGGCGCCCATCGCCAGGGGGAGGCTGTAGCCCAGGTGGGTCGATTTCCCCCAGCCGATGAAGCTGCCGGGCTCCACGGCCCGCCAGAAGGGGCTCATCTGATCCCGCGGATTTCCGGCATCGTGGGTCGCCACGATATTCCGCGGGTCCACCGCCTGCTGCAGGTCCCAGATCACCCGGTAGGGGTTGATGGGAACCTCGTTGGAGGTCAGCTTCGGCATCCACTCGCTCAGCCACTCGTTCTTGACAGCCTTCACCCCTCGGGCGACCCTATCGTCACCCTTGCGGCCCTCGGGGCCCAACCGGCGCTGGAGCTCCTCGATCATCTGGCGCAGCACCAGTTTGGCGTCGCCCACCAGCGCGTGGTGGATCGGGTAGTCCTTGTTCAGGTCGCGGTCGTCGACGGTAAGCTGGATCGCCACCTTGCCTGCCGGGATTCGGGCGGCGAAGCTGGAGATGGAGAGGCTGGAGCCCACGCCGAAGACCAGGTCCGAATTCTCCAGATAGTGGGTCACCGCCCGAGGCCAGGCCATGCCGCCGCTCCCCAGGGAGAGGGGATGATCCTCCGGGAATGCGCCCTTGCCAGGCAGCGTCGTCATCACCGGCGCCTGGAGCAGCTCGGCCAGCTCCCGCAATTCCCCCCAGGCCTGGGCGTAGAGGACGCCCGCCCCGACGTGAAGGAGGGGGCTCCTGGCCGCCAGGAGGGCCTTCACCGCCTCCGATACGTCCGCGGGATCGGCCATCCCGCGGGCACCTTTGACGGGCCAGTAAGAGAGTGTCGAATCCTCCATCTCTGCCCCCAGCACGTCCATCGGCAGCTCCAGGGCCACCGGCCCGGGCCTTCCCGTCCTGAGGTAGGTGAAGGCCCTCCTCAGGAGGTCGGGGATCCGCTCCGCCCGGTTGACCCGGGCCACCCACTTGGTGACCTGCTGATAGCTGGGCACAGCCTCAAAGTTGGGCTTTACCCCCAGCCGGGTCTCTGGGAATCCTCCGGGGAGGAAGAGGAGTGGGGTCGAGTCCGAGTAGGCCTGGGCGATCCCGCCGAAGGAGTTCTCCGTGCCGGGCCCGTACTGGACGGCGCAGACGCCGATCCTCCGGCCGTTGGTGGCCCTGGAGTAACCGTCTGCCATCCCGATCACTGTGCGCTCGGAGCGCGCCATGATCGGTCTGATGCCCAACTGGGCCGCCGTGTCGATGACCGGATTGACGGGGAAGCAGAAGAGGTGCTCAACCCCTTCCTTTTGGAGAATGTGGGCAACCGCGGCTGCACCCTTCAAGGCAGTTCCTCCTCAGTGTTGTGCGGGCGCGATGGCTGATCCGGGACGTCTCCATTGTAAGTCACGGGGCAAGGGGTAGGACTGTCGATCAGGCGGCCGACTGCGCCCTGTCGGACTCCGAGGTCGGCAGGGTGAAGCGGAAGGTGCTGCCTTTGCCCACCTGGCTCTCCACGCCGACCTGCCCGCCGTGGGCCTCTACCATCAGCCGAGTGATGTACAGTCCCAACCCCAACCCTTCGGTCTTCCTACTGCCCCTGGCTCGGTAGAAGCGATCGAAGACGCGGGGGAGATCTTCGGCGGCGATCCCCATCCCGCGATCTGCTACCGAGATCCTGGCCTCGCCGTCGGACCGCTCGGCCCTCGCCGTCACCGTGCTGCCGGACGGCGAGTACTTGAGGGCGTTGGTGATCAGGTTCACGATGGCCCTCTCGATCCGCTCCCGATCGGCCGGCACGGCCGGCACCCTTCCAGGACATTCCACCCGCAGCCGGCCGCGATCCTCCGGGGTACCCACCCGCTGGGAGATGTCGCGGAGGAGATGGCACAGGTCCGTCGGTTCCTTGTGCAGCTCCATCGTGCCGGCTTCCAGTCGGGCCGATTCCACCAGATCCTGGATCATGGAGTTCATCCGCCGGGCGTTGGTCAGGATAGCCTCCGCGGCCCGGGCTTCCCGCTCCAGTCCCCTGTCGGCCAGCCGCCTCTGCAGGAGGCCGGCCGCGCCCAGGATGGGGGTGAGGGGGTTGCGCAGGTCGTGGGAGATCATCCGGGCGTAATCCTCGCGCTGCTCCTGGAGCTCGTGAATGGCCGTGATGTCGGTGAAGGTCATCACGGCGCCCAGCAGCTTCCCATCGGGGGCGCGGATGGGTGCGGCGCTGACGGAGACCCAGTGGGCCCTCTCGCCGGGCGGGTGGAGGGACCACCACCTGGCCCTGAGTCGTCTCGCCCCTCAGTGCCCTGATGGGCGGCAGCTCCTCCACCGGGATCGGCTTGCCCTGGGGGGTCTCGATCCGAAGCAGCGCTATTCGCTCCACGAAGGAGAGATCGGGCTGGATCTGCCGCCCGCCCAACATCCTCACGGCGGCCGGATTCATGTGGAGGATGTTCCCCTGAGGGTCGTAGGTCACCAGTCCATCGGCGATGGAGGCGATGGTGGCATCCAGCTCCGCGGCCCGCTTCGCCGCCTCTTGCGTCAGCTCCTGCCGTCGCATGCCGGCCTCTGTCAGCCGCTGGTTGGCTTGCCGCACCTCGGCCAGCAGCCGCTCCATCTCTTCCTCGGCTCGCTTCCGCTCGCTTTCTGCTTGCCGGCGTTCCGCCATCTCGGAGCGGAAGGGGCGGTACACGGCCAGGTAGAGGACGGGATACATCACGACGATCAGGATGCCGCCGTCGAGGAGAGCTCCGAGAGGGTCGGCCAGATTGAACAAGAAGGAGTGGAGGCCCAGCATGATCCCGAACTCGACCACGAATATGGCCCCGGTCATGACCAGGATCAGCCTTCGGAGCCTGATGGCCGGGTAGTCCTGGGTGGCAACGCGCTCCGGTCTGTCCGGCGGGAGGCGATCCCCCCGGTCCTCTGTCTCGCGGTCTCTCTGGCCTGGCACAGCCGGCTATCCTCACTTCCGCAGCCAAGATGTGAAGAAAGGGGCTGGCAACAAACGCGCCAGTTCTGAAATAGAGGAGCTGGTCGAGTCGTGGGACTTCAGCGCCGTGCGCGGGGGTCGAGCAGCTCGGTCAGCCAGTCGCCGAGTAGGCTGGTGGCAAGGCAGGTGAGGGAGACGGCCAGCCCAGGGTACACGGTGAGCCACCAAGCCTTGGCCATGTAGTCCTTGCCCTCGGCCAGCATGTTGCCCCAGGCCGGGATGGGGGGTTGGATGCCGTATCCGAGGAAACTCAGGGAGGATTCGGCCACTATCAGCCGGCCCGCCTCCAGGGAGGCGAGGGCGATGGCCGGACCGACGACGTTGGGGAGCACGTGGCGGAGGACGAGCCGCCAGCCCGGTGACCCGATGCTCCGCGCCGCCTCCACAAACTCCGCCCTCTTCATCACCAGCACCTCGCCCCGAACCAGGCGGGCGTACAGCACCCAGGAAGAGATCGCCAGGGTCGCGATGATGGCCCCAAGGCCGGCGCCGAGCACGGCCGCGATGCTCAGGGCGAGGGCCATGAAGGGGAAACTGAGCTGAACGTCCACTATCCGGGAGCCCACGATGTCCAGCCATCCGCCGCGATACCCCATCGCGAGACCGATGATGACCCCCACGGTGCCGGCAAAGAAGACGGCCACCCCCCCGACCAACAGGGAGACCCTGGCCCCAAACAGCAGGCGCGCCAGGACGTCCCTCCCCAACTGGTCGGTGCCGAGCCAATGGCCGGGGGAGCCGGGGGCCAGCAGTCGCTGATCCACGTTCGCCCGCAGAGGATCGTAGCCGGCAAGCAGCGGCGCCGCGATGGCCAGCACCACTTCCAGAGCCAGGAACAGCCCGGCGGCGATGCCCCAGGCGGAATCCCCCCTCAGCCGCAACCGTCGCAACAGCCGGCGCTGGGGGAGCTCCACCCGCCAATTCGCGGAGGTCTCTCCGCTCCGCTTGCCGGACAGCCCGCTGTCGAGCACCTCACTCATAGACGATCCTGGGGTTCAGCAGACCGTAGAGCAGGTCCACGATCAGGTTGACCAGCGAGACGCTGGCGGCGGTGAAGAAGACGGCGGCCAGGGCAGTCGGGAAATCGCGAAACTGGATGGACTGGACGATCAGCCTTCCCAACCCCGGCCAGGCGAAGATGGTTTCCACCACGATGGCCCCGCCCAGCAAACCGCTCATTTGAAGGCCAATGATGGTGACGATGGGGATGCCGGCGTTCTTCAGCACGTGGCGGTAGAGCACAACTCGCTCGGACAGCCCCTTGGCGCGGGCCGTTCGAACGTATTCGGCTCGCAGCACCTCCAGCACGCTGGAGCGTGTCAGCTTGACGATGCGGCCCAGGGAGTAGAGGCCCAGGGTGAGCCCGGGCAGGATCAACTGCTCCGGGGTGCCCATTCCTCCGGTGGGAAGCAGGCCCAGGTTCACCGAGAACAGCAGGATCAGCAGAAGCCCCAGCCAAAAGCTGGGCACCGACTGACCCAGCACCGAGCCCACGTTGGAGAGCCGGTCGGCGAGGCTGCCGTTCCGGATAGCAGCCAGGAATCCCAGGGGCACGCCCACCACCACGGCGAAGACGATGGAAACCAGGGTGAGCAAGCCGGTCGCCGGCAACCGCTCCAGCACCAGCTGCAGGGCCGGAATGTTGTACCGCAGCGACACGCCGAAGTCGCCCAGGGCGGCGCGACTGATGAATCGGCCGTACTGCACCCAGAGCGGGTCGTTGAAACCCCACTGGACCCGCACCCTCTCGATGTATTCTGGCGTGGAGTCCGTCGGAACCAACAGCAGGACCGGGTCTCCGCTAAGGTGCAAGACTCCGAACATCAGGCTGAGCGCCAGAAAGACGGTAAGAAGGCTGAGAGCCAGCCGTCGCGCTATGTAGGGTAGCATTCGATTCGCCTCGCCCCCAGGCAACCCTCGATGCGGGGAGCCGAGGCTCTAGCCGGTCGCGCCAAGCGCCCGACCGAGGCCCCGACTCCCGATGGAGACCACCGCGGATCGTTACTACTTCAGGGTCGCCCGTTCCAGGTTGAACTGCTCGTCGCCCTTGGGTTTCCAGTCCAGCTTCTTGCTGGCGCCATAGATGTCGTTCTGGGACCAGAGGAAGATCCATGGGGCCTGCTGCTGGACCAGCGCCTGAGCCTGGTAGTAGGCCTGCCGGCGCTTCTCCGGATCCACCGTGGGCAGCGCGGCCTCTATGGCTGCATCGACGTTCTTATCCGAGTAGGTGACCCAGGTCGAGCCCGTCCGGAACCAATCTTTCAGCATGGAGCCGTCGAGGGAGGTGTCGCTGCGGCCGAAGAAGTAGATGCCATCGATCTTGTTGGCCTTGACGAGGTCGAGCAGCGACCCCCACTCGTCCACCTGCACCTTCACGTTGATCCCCGCCTGGGTGAGTTGGTCTGCGATGGCCTCGGCAGCTTCCTTGTCCTTCAGGTATCGCCCGCTTGGGGTGTGCAGCGTCATCGGCTCGCCCTTGTACCCGGCCTCCTGCAGCAGCGCCTTGGCCTTGGCCGGATCGTAGGAGTAGGGCTTGAGATTCGAATCCAGATGCTGGTTGATGGCCGGCAGGGGACCTGCCATCCGCTTGGCGTTGCCCTCCATGACCGTCCGGATGATCTTGTCCACGTCCACCGCATAGTTCAAGGCCTGTCGCACCCTCGCGTCCTGGAGCGGACCGGGCAGGAGGGTGTTGATGCCGACGAAGATCACCCGGCGGCCCGCCACCGTCCTGGTGTCCGCCGTCGACGACTTGTTGACCTGATCCATCGACTGGGGAGGAACGTCCGGGATCAGCTGCACCTCGCCCGCCAGCAGGGCCGAAACCCGGGAGCTGACGTCGGGGATGATGCGGAACTCCACGGCCGCGATCTGCGGCTTTGGTCCCCAGTAGTCATCGTTCCGCACCAGGGTGATGCTCTGCTCCCGCTTCCACTCCTGCAGCTTATAGGGGCCGGTGCCGATCGGTTTCTCGGTCATGGCCTGCGGGCCCTGCTCCTTGAGAACCTTGGCAGGAGCCATGTAGATCTCCGTGAATCCCTCGAGGAGGGAGGGGAACGGCTTCTCGGTGGTGACCTTCACCGTGTAATCGTCCACAACGGTGGTGGACTTCACCGCATCGATGCGAATCTTCCTGGCGGCGTTGTTCTCCTTCTTGGCCAGGTAATCGAGGGTGGCCTTCACCGACTCGGCGTTGAAAGGCTCTCCGTTGCTGAACTTGACGCCCTTGCGCAGCTTGATCTCCCAGTTGAGATCGTCCAGGCTCTTAGCCGACTCGGCTAGCTGGGGTACCACCTTCATATCGTGGTCGCGGGTGAACAGGTGGTCGTAGACGTGGGTATCCACCCGGTCCGTGGTGTTGTCCAGGGTGTTGACGGGATCGAAGTTGCGGATGTCCGCGTTGAGCCCCACCACGACTTTGGTGGCGGCGCCGCCCTGGGCTCCAGAGGAAGTGGTACCCGACTGGGATTGCTGACAACCTGCGACGATACTGAGGATGAGTGCCAATCCGACCAGGACAAGGGTTCTGCGCACCTCGTTCTCCTTTCCGCGTTCCGGCTACGACTTCCAGACGATGCAGCTCTCCAGCTGCTTAGCTCCAAAGGTGATGCATTCGGCCCCTGTGGGGGTGAGTATGAAGGTATCCGAGTGGCGAACGCCGCCGGCGCCGGGGACGTAGATGCCTGGCTCCACGGTGACCGCCATTCCGCTTTCCAGGGTGCGGTCGCTGTCGTGGCGCATGTCGGGCATCTCGTGGGGTTCCATGCCGATGCTGTGGCCGGTCCGATGGACGAAGTATGGACCGTAACCGGCCCTGGAGATGACGTCTCGGGCCGCGCGATCGACTTCCCGGGCGAGAACGCCGGCCCGCAGTGCCTCGATGGCGGCCTGCTGGGCCTCGCACATCACCTGGAACATCCGCGTCAATTCCGCCGAGGGGGTCCCCACGAAGAAGGTACGTTCGCACTCCGCCGTGTAGCCATCTACTCTGATCAACCGCCGATGGATGCCGAGGTCGGGGTTGGTGATGGTTCGGTTGCTGGTGACGGCGTGGGGGAGGGTGGCCTTCTCCACGCCGGAGGCGGTGAGGATCTTCACTAGGTCTATGGTAGCGTCGGGAAGTTCCTCCGCCGCCGCCAGAAGGGCAGAGCGATTGCCCTCCAGTTCGGCCAGAGGTTCCGTGATCCCAGGGCGGAATGCAGCGACGGTGTCGCGGGCGGCGATGCTCGCCAGCTTCCCCGCGATGCGCATCAGCCGCTGCTCCTCCTCGTCCTTGATTTCCCTCATTCCATGGATGAGGGGGTCGACGTCCCCGAGGCGTAGCCCCCGAGCGGCGATCGTCTCGGCCCACTGCCAGGGGAGGATGCTGGCCTCGATGCCCACGGCGGCTCCTCGCGGCAGGCCGGCCAGAAGATCCTCCAGCATTGCCGCAGCCCCGGCCTGCGCTCCCCCACTGGCCCGGGTTGCCCCCGGAAGTTCCTGGTAAGCCACCACTTGATCCACCACGGCTTTGGATCGGGCGTGCTTCTCCTCCAGCCCCGGGACCACCAGGGTGCTGCTAGAGGGGGTGACGAAGGTCAAGATCGGGCGCGAATATATGTGGGCGAGGAAGCCGCTCAGGTAGTGCTGGTGCGCCGGCAGCCAGATCAGCGCGGCCCCCAGTGCCCGTTCGGAGAGGGACTTCTGGAAGCGGGCGAGCCGGGCGCGCCTGATGGGGTCGTCCATGGTGAACCTCCGCCTGTAGCTGGGTTAGCGCGCCTTGGTGAGGGCAGCAGCAAGGGACGGTACTTGGCACCGACGTGCCTTGGGAGATGAGAACTGGAAAGGCTGGTCTTCCGCGGCGGGTTCTGGGCAAACCCGCTACTTGCTAAGGGATGGTTTGGGCCAGTATTCTAGCTGCTGCCAATCCGGCTGTCTACCCCAGGACGCTTCGTGTTGATATCCCCACCAAACCGTAGGGAGCTGTGGTGATGGCAATAGTGAGAGCAGGGGGCAAGGGATGGAAAAGCCAAAGGCGTGGAGCCTGAACCACTCGGAACTGGGGCTCGGGGGCAAGAACTCCTTCCGCCCGGCCGTCATGGGCACCCACGGTATGGTGTCCTCTGGGCACTACCTCTCAAGCCTCGCCGGCGTGCAGGTACTGGAGGAGGGCGGCAACGCGATAGACGCCGGCGTGGCGGCGGCCGTGGCCGGTTGCGTCCTCCAGAGCGATTTCGTCAGCTTCGGTGGGGTTGCGGCGATCCAGATCTACCGATCCGACCTGGACCAGTCCTTCACCATAGCCGGCGTGGGCCACTGGCCCGCGCTGGCCAGCCTGGAGTACTTCCGCGATGCATGTGGCGGCCACATCCCTGGCGACGTGCGCAACGGGGTCGTCCCCGGGGGCCCCGACGGCTACCTCACTGCCATCGAGCGCTTCGGCACTTGGAGCTTCGGCCGGGCCGTTCGTCGGGCCACGGAGCTGGCCGAAGAGGGCTTCCCCATGTTTCCCTTCCGCTACGAGCAGCAGATGGCGCACCAGGACGTCATGGACAAGTTCCCCTCTACTCGGGAGGTTCTGTGGCCCGGAGGAAGGCAGCCAAAGCCGGGGGAGATCTTCCGGCAGCCGGAGCTGGGGCGCACCCTGCAACTGATGGCAGGGGCCGAGGCCGGCGCGGGCTCGGGGGATCGCTCGAGGGGGATCCAGGCGGCCAGAGACCTCTTCTACCGGGGCGAGATCGCCGATCGGATCGATCGCTTCTACAGCGAAAACGGCGGTTTCCTGCGCAAGGGGGACATGGCCGACTACAGGGCGGCCGTCGATCCGCCGATGGTGGGAAGCTGGAGGGGCTACGAGATCAGGACCTGCTCCTTCTGGTCGAAGGGCCCGATGCTGATCCAGCTGCTGAACCTGTTGGAGGAGTACGACCTCAGCGCCCTCGGCCACAACTCGCCGGAGTACGTCCACCTGGTGACCGAGGCCCTCAAGATGGCCTTCGCCGACCGCCACGCCTACTACGGCGATCCAAGGATGGTGGAGGTGCCGGCCGAGGGCCTGCTCTCCAAGGAGTATGCCCGCGCGCGTCGAAAGCTGATCGATGGGGGCAGGGCCTGGCCGGAGATGCCCCCGGCGGGGGACCCGTGGAGCGGGGCGGCGGTTCGGGGAGAAGCCCCTGAGGCGCCCGGCGCCACACGGCGGAGTCCCCGGGAGCAGTTGGACACCAGCTACCTGTGTGTGGTGGATCGCTGGGGCAACTTCTTCGGTGCCACCTTCAGCGATCCCTTCATGAGCTCGCCCATCGTCCCAGGCACCGGCCTGGTCGTCTCCAACCGAGGCATTCAGGCCTTCGTGGACCCCGATCATCCCAACCGAGTGCGGCCTGGCCAGCGTCCCGTGATCACCCCGAACCCCGCCATGGTGTTCAAAGATGGCAAGCCGGTGCTGGCCCTGGGCTCGCCGGGCTCGGACGTGCAGGTGCAGGCCATGGCGCAGGTGCTGCTGAACGTCCTGGAGTTTGGGATGGATCCCCAGCAGGCGGTGGAGGAGCCCCGCTTCGCCACCTTCAGCCATCCCGGCTCTTTCGAGCCCCACAGCTACCTTCCCGGCGTTCTGCGCCTGGAGGCGCGGATTCCGGAGGAGACCATGGGACGGCTGGAGCAGCTGGGTCACAAGGTGGAGCCGTGGCTCGCCTGGCAATGGCAGGCAGGAGGGGTGAGCGCGATCAGCTACGACCCGAAGACGGCTCTGATGGTGGGTGGCGCCGACAGCCGGCGGGAGAACTACGCCATAGGGTGGTAAGCAAGAGGGGGCGGCCGTCTTGGTCGCCCCTGGCATAGCTACATCACCACCACGTTGACCAATCGGTTGGGCACGTAGATCACGTCCTTCACCTGGTGGCCGTCCAGGTAGGCCCGGATCTTCTCCCTGTCCAGCACCAGCCGCTGGACCTCCTCCTTGGGGGTGCCGATCGGGATCTCCAGCTTGTCGCGGACCTTGCCGTTCACCTGCACCACCAGGGTCACCATCTCCTCGATGGTCAGGGCCTCCTCCCACTTCGGCCAGTCCTGCAGGTGGACGCTCTCCCTGTGGCCGGTGCGGTGCCACAGCTCCTCGGCCAGGTGGGGGGCGCTG